>JABBNX010000108.1 GCA_019352135.1 Pseudomonadota bacterium | reverse complement strand
TTCTCATCTTCATACTGCACTGTTCCGGCAAATATTTTATGTTTGCAATGTTCCGACCAGGTCTGCGCCAGACATTCCAGCTCCACATCGGTCGGCTTCGCACCACGTCCGATTTTCTGACGTTCTGCAAGCACCTTTGGGTCGCGATAATGGTTCTGGATAATTTTCATTTCATCCAGAGTCAGCGCCAACACACCATCCTTGCTGATCCGCATCAGCTCTTCATCTGAAACTTCCAGGTTGATTTCAAGCACGTCGGCCTTTGTTTCACCGCTGACTTTGGGCGCAGTGGCAGGAAAACCACCTTTAGCAGCGAATTCCGCAGCTGAAAGGATACTGTAGCGCTGAATAAGGGTATTGCAGAGAAGACCGGTGGCAATTTTTTCAACATCGGCAGTAGTCAGGTGACCTTTCAGCAAATATTGCACCGAGTAATATACCCCGTCACCGGCAGCAAAGGGACGGCCGGTCAGGTAGGCGACCGCTTCGCGGGCAGTACGCCCGACATTGTCGGTTACTCCGGGACGAAACCCGACCTCCACGGCAAAATCAAAATCGGCAGCAAGTGGCCTGTCGATGCTCCAGACCTGAATAACAGGATCACTGAAAGGACCGGCGGCAGCCTGTTCAATTTCATCGTTGGTAAGGTCTGTTTCGAGTGTGTATACGTCGAGCGTACGTACCTCTTCAAAATCAAGATGCAGGAAGTGCTCAATCTCGCGTTTGATCCGTTCACCTCTGGCGTCGCGCACACCAACTTTTAGTGCTGTTTCTACTCTGTTAGCCATATCAGTCTGTTCCTTTTTGCATTTTCACCGTCCTGGTCGGGAACGGAATTTCGATTGAATGCTCGCTAAACCTTTTGATAATAAGCGAGTTGATTTTATCGGTGATGCCAAACAATGTATTGTACTCTTCAACCCAGAAGAATAGTGACATATTCAGAGCAGAATCTCCAAAGCTGACAAAATATGCTTCTGGGGGAGGATCTGGAAGAACATCCGCAACTTCGCCGGCGGTCGCTATCAACAAAGTCTTTACCTGGTCGACATCGCTGCCGTACGCTACACCGATATTGATACGTCCCTTGGCCCGACTGTTGGGAAATGCCTGGTTTGTCAGCATGGTATTACACAGGTCTGAATTGGGGATAATCAGCAGCTGGTTGTCCAGTGTCTTTATTTTGGTACTCCGCAGACCAATATCCGCAACATCTCCAATCTGGCCGCCGATCAGCTGGATACGGTCACCGATTCGAAACGGACGATCCAGCATAATGGTAAAACCGGATATCATATGAGCCAGCGTATCTTTGGCCGCCATGCCGATAGCAAGCGACCCGATGCCCAAAGCGGTTACAAGCGAAAAAATATCATAACTGAAATGTTTGAGAACGACGATCAAAGCTGCACCCATCAGGAACAGCGACACAATCTTTTCAGCAACCGGCACCATCTGGCGTGACATGACAGTCCCGGCGCTGTCCTGTTGACGGGCGAGATACCATTTCATCAGCTCATCAAGAGCATGGTAAATCAGGTTGCATATGATCACCACCAGGATGATGAAGATACCGCCGGAAGCAATCGTAACCAGTTTATCGTTCAACGGCAGCGATCGAAAAGCAAGATATACTCCCAGCACGATAAACAATCGTGACACGTACGGAAGCACCCGCTGCAGAACACGATCATCCAGATCAGTTGAGGTGAAGGCGGTGAGACGCCTCACCCACTTGTTCAGAATCATGACTACCAACTGCGACAGCAACCAGAACAGAGCCAATATCAGCAATGCCCCCAGCAGCTCTTTGGCCCAGAACAGCAGAAAACCGTCTCCATCCTGAGTCTGGAGGAGATCCTGTATAAAACCGAGAAATCTATTCACCGAACACCCGCTTGAAGATGGTGCCCACATGTTTCAGATGGTAGTTTAAATTAAATGCTTCACGAATTTTCGCTTCTCCAAGCGCCCCGGCGACATCCTGATCAGCCAGCAGTTCCGTCTGGAAGTCCGCACCCTGCTCCCAGACTTTCATCGCATTGCGCTGCACCAGACGATAGGAATCTTCACGTGATACCCCCGCCTGAGTCAGATCGAGCAGAATTTTCTGCGAAAACACCAGGCCTTTCATCTGGTTAAGGTTTCTCAGCATATTTTCGGGATAGACAACCAGATTACGAATCAGGCCGTTGAGGCGGCGCAGGGAAAAATCCAGCGCTACGGTAGCATCCGGCGCAATATAGCGTTCAACCGATGAATGGGAAATATCCCGTTCATGCCACAATGCCACATTTTCAAGGGCAGGAATACAGAGAGAACGGATATAACGGGCTTGGCCGGTCAGATTCTCGGACAGGATAGGATTCCGCTTATGCGGCATTGCCGACGACCCTTTCTGCCCCTTGCTGAAAAATTCCTCCGCTTCCAGAACCTCCGTACGCTGCATGTGGCGCACCTCGATGGCGATCCGTTCCATGGACGAAGCGATGATGGACAGGACGCAGAAATATTCGGCATGGCGATCACGCGGAATGACCTGGGTAGAAACCGGTTCCGGTTTAAGCCCCATTTTTGCACAGACATACTCTTCAACGTAGGGGTCAATATTGGCAAAGGTGCCAACCGCCCCGGAAATGGCGCCAGTGGCGATATTCTCTCGAGCGGCCAGGAGGCGGGTGCGGTTTCGCTGCATCTCGGCATAAAAAGAGGCCAGCTTGAGCCCGAAGGTCACCGGCTCGGCATGAATACCGTGGGAGCGACCGATGCAGACCGTGTCCTTATGTTCAATAGCCCGTACTTTGAGCGATTCCAGCACCATATCCAGATCGGCCAGCAACTCATCGGCTGCTTGGACAAGCTGAACCGACAGACAGGTATCAAGGACATCGGAGGAGGTCATCCCCTGATGAATAAAACGGGCTTCCGGACCGACAAATTCTGAAACAGACGTCAGAAAAGCAATCACATCATGCTTGACTTCTGCCTCAATGGCATCAATCCGGGCTATATCAAAATCACCTTTGGCACGAATAACCGGCACGACATCCTTGGGGATAACCCCCAATTCAGCCTGAGCTTCACATGCCAGGATCTCGATTTCAAGCCAGATGCGAAAGCGGTTTTCAGCGGTCCAGATGTGGGCCATTTCGGGACGGGAATAGCGTTCAATCATGTAAGAGCTCCTCGTTTAATGTGTGCAATATACTATAGTTCCATAACCGCACTGGCGCGGTACTGGTCGCCAATTACAATTCGCGGCGAACAGATGTTTTGATCACTTAAAAAAGCCCGGGTAGTTCGCACCACATGTTCCGGGTGATTATTCACTTCGGACATATGTGCCATTACCAGAGCTTCCAGCCCTTCATGGGCAAGTTCATGGAGCAGTTCCAGCGACTCCTCGTTGGAAATATGCCCGTGACGCGATTTTATCCGCTGCTTCAACGCCCACGGATAAGGGCCGTTCATCAGCATATCAACATCGTGGTTAGACTCCAGATTAATAAAACGGCACCCGCGCAGTTTTTCCGTCACCAGACGCGTGACAATGCCCAGATCGGTAACGGAGGCAGCGCGCCCCTCACAGGATTCAACAACAAAACCGACCGGGTCACAACTGTCATGGGTAATCGGAACCGGGTCTACTTGAATCTCCCTGAAATTGAAGACTGAACCCGATTCGAACTCGGTCACCTGGGTCTTTTTAAAATAGGTATCGGCCTTGTCATGAACCAGATGGCTGGCAAAAACCGGCACATTGAACTTGCGTGAAAATGAACCGGCGCTCCGGATATGGTCAATATGCTCATGCGTAACCAGTACCGCATGAATGCTTGAAGCATCAATTCCAACCTCTCCCATACGCAACAACGTCTCGCGCAACGACAGGCCAGCATCTATCAGGACTCGGGTATCTCCGGTTTCCAAATAGAGACAGTTACCCTTGCTGCCGCTCGCCAGCGAACAGATTTTCACACAGACTCCAGGAATTTCAGATTAGTGATGCACCGGTACATGTAGCCGGCTACAACTGAGGAATTAGAACAGGAAATTTTCAAGCAGTTGAGTACTTTTCCCAGCACATAGATAAGCGCTATTTATACACCTAACGATACAAGAGTTTCAAGATTTATCATTGTAAGACAGAAAGCCACTCTTCAAATCTCAGAAATATTTGATGCCGTTATCTCAACATCTGGCCATCCCTCGTAGATCCAATCTTCCAGGCGCTCCAGTACCTGCCTCGAAATAGTTTTATCCGAACTGACCGTAACAAAAACAAGGACCGCCTCCGAAGTATTATCCTGCCTGTCAACCTCGGCACACGCCACATTGAAGCGGTTCCTCGCCCGCCCGAGAATGCTCTTAACAATCCCGCGTTTCTCTTTAAGCGAATGAGACGGCAGGGAAAGGTGTATTTCAAGGCAAAAAATAAACATCGCCAAACCCTTAGCTATACTACTACGACCCTTGTCTTAACCGGCAGTGTACCGGATTTAGAACTCTGCATGCCCCGGCGTCCTCGGAAAAGGTATGACGTCCCGGATATTTTCCATGCCGGTAATATGCATAATCAAACGCTCGAATCCCAGCCCGAATCCGGCGTGCGGGCAGGTACCCCACCGCCTGCTGTCGAGATACCAGGAAAGCGCTTGTGTGCTTATACCCATCTCGTCCATGCGCATCTGAAGCAAATCCAGGCGTTCTTCACGCTGAGAACCGCCAATTATTTCACCTACCTTCGGCACCAGAAGATCCATCGCGGCAACGGTGCGCCCGTCTTCGTTCTGGCGCATATAAAATGCTTTGATGTCCTTCGGATAATTGAGGACAAACAGAGGCCCGCCGACTATTTTTTCGGTAAGATACCTTTCGTGTTCCGTTTGCAAGTCAAGTCCCCACGCAACCGGATACTGAAAAGACATGGGAGCTTTCTCAAGCCTGGCAATCGCCTCGGTGTAGTCCATCCTTACAAATTCAGACTCGGCAAGGTTCCGTACGCGTTCGATAACTCCAGGCTCTATCTGTTTGTCGAAAAAAGCCATGTCTTCAGCGCACTCCTCCAAGGCAAAGCCACAGAGATACTTTATGAAATCCTCGGCCAGATCAGCGTCATCGGCAAGATCTGCAAAAGCTATCTCCGGTTCAACCATCCAGAATTCTGCGGCATGCCGTGGAGTATTGGAATTTTCGGCACGAAATGTTGGTCCGAACGTATATACCGAAGACAGGCCCATAGCCAAAAGTTCACCTTCTAACTGCCCGCTGACGGTGAGTCCGGTCGGCTGCCCGAAAAAGTCATTGCTGAAGTCTATCTTTCCTTTGGTCATTGGCGGGGCAGCTACATCGAGAGTCGTAACCTTGAACTGCTCACCGGCCCCTTCGCAGTCGTTTGCAGTAATTATGGGAGTGTGGACGTACACAAAACCACGCTCGCGGAAAAAACGGTGAATCGCAAAAGAAAGCGCAGATCTGGTACGGAAGACAGCCCCAAACGTGTTTGCTCGCGGGCGCAGATGCGCAATGCCTCTCAGAAACTCGAAGCTGTGGTGCTTTTTTTGGAGAGGATAACTACCATCAACGCCACCGTAAATCGTTACTTTCTCCGCACGAAGCTCTACAGATTGGCCTGCTGCGGGGGACTCCGACAGGACACCCGTAATGGCTACAGCACTGCCGGTTCCAAGGCGGCATACTTCGTCATATTCCGGCAAATCAGACTCAATTATGACCTGCAAGCTGGAAACACATGAACCGTCATTAAGTGCAATAAAAGCGATGCCTTTGCCAACCCTTACCGACCTGACCCATCCCGTGACGGTTAAATCCACACCTACATTCGCGAGTTTCAGTATTGAAACGATGTGCTGTTTATTGCTCAAAGACATCTCCTACCGTGCGTTTTTATATCTGATAACATCGGCTATTTTTTGGGTGTCCATATCTTCGGCATATCAGAATGAGCATATTGTACATCAGAATGAGCATACATTACAGTCATAGTGTGCACGAAAACAGCAATCAGTCAATTTATGATCAACCTCTGCCGAACTCCCGATAAACTGTTTTGTGTATAAAACCATTTTTTACTTGGTTACAACCACAAAATAGGTAATATTGCACAATTACAATTCACATGAAGATGCCACTATTATCACCACTTACAGAACGCTTCGATTGTGGGAGGAACGCTACGTGAAAAAGTTGAAAACAGGGACAAACCTTATCCGAACTCTCCTTGTACTCGGGATCATCCTTTCCCTGATTGGCCTATTCGCAACCCTGTGGCCGGAAATTCCCAATCGTGTGTTTCTTGCGGCACTGTACACATTCAACATTATTTTTATGGTGGCGGTCAGCTGGATCCTCATAGCCCGTAAACTGGTAGTTCGCATCAAGCAGATTGCCGGGGCAATGAACAAGGCTGCCGAAGGGGAGTTGACTGAGCGGGTGAGTTTCATGGGAGAATCAGAGATGTCTCTGCTGGCCGAAAATTTCAACTCCATGATGGAGCGGTTGGCCGGAGCGATAACCAAGGTGCATTTATCGCTGCATGAACTCAGGAGCATCTCCGGAACTATCAGACAACTCTCCGAAAAAGGTGTTTCTTCGGCGGCCATACAATCCGAAGGCCTCAATCGAACTTCCACAGCGATACGGGAAATCAACCGCTCCATCACGGATATCTCCGATTCCGTTGTCACCATGTCAAGCCTCTCTTCAAGCAACACTACCTCAATGGAAAGCATGACGCAAAGCCTTGAATCAACGACACTGCAACTGGAATTTCTTGTACTTTCGGTTGAAGAGGTCAGCTCATCAATCATTGAAATGGCGTCGGCTGTCCGTCAGATCGAGGAAAATGCCGCTATCCTGGCGACTGATACTACCAGGACTGCATCGCTTGTCATTGAGATGGATTACGCGATCAAACAGATCGGATCCCAAGCCGCCGATACTTCCCGTATAGCTGAAACGGTCAGAAATGATGCCGAGGAAGGGTGGAAGGCCGTCGACGCAACCATTACCGGCATTAACGAAATACGATTATCATCTGCAGTTACGTTCGATGCCATTGAAAATCTGTCAAAAAGAGTGGCAAATATCGGCACGATACTCTCTGTCATCGATGAAGTGGCCGAACAGACCAATCTTCTGGCTCTCAACGCATCAATAATCGCCGCACAGGCCGGAGAACGCGGCAAAAGCTTTTCAGTGATCGCCGTTGAAATCAAAAATCTGGCAAAGAGAACCGGAATTAACACCAGAGAAATTTCTGAGATAATATTGGGGGTCAGGGAAGATACGGAGCGGGCGGTAAAGGCAATTGTACTTTCCGAAAAACGTATTTCCGAGGGAACAGTGCTATCGCAACGATCCGGCGAAGCCCTCTTAAAAATTGTTGACGGCATTCAGGCCGCCAGCAGCCAGATGATGGAAATAAACACTACGGCGGCCAATCAGGCGGAGGCGAGTAAGATAATGAGGCAGGCAATGGACAATGTTGCCGAAATGGTGGAACAGATCGCTCGCGCAACACAGGAACAGAGCGACGGCAGCGAGTTAATAACCTCGGCGGTTGAGCGCATGAGAAATCTTACCCGGGAGGTTATGCATTCCATCAACGACCATCAGAATTCAGCTTCCCAGGTTGTTAACGCCAATCAAGAGATAAATGCCATGGTTGCGGGAATTTGCGAAGCGTCCATACTCCAGACGACCAATGCCGGAAGAATTGGTGAATCACTCAAGGATTTTGAAGAATCAACTGATGTGCACGTCAAATCAACTTTGGTTATGGATGAAGTCCTGGTTAAACTTGCCCGCCAGATCGATGTACTTCAGGAAGAAATGGAGCGATTCAAGGCATGACGCCTTCACACTCCAGTGTTTTATCCTTTGCAAGGATAAAACACTGGAGTCAGCCACTTACCGTGGCGGCGGATAGGAAGGTACATAGTCCGGCGGTACAGAGTACATATCCGGAGGAGGAGGCTGTTGAGGAGCGGTTCTCCACACGCGATGGGTTACCACACCCGGTATCTGGTTTCCCTTTGCATACATGCACTGCTCATAAGCAATGTCGTACCGGCGTTGTGCCTCATACCCGTAAACCTGACCGGCATCCGAACCAGCAGCACTTCCAACAAGAAGCCCGCTACCGGCGCCGATGGCAGCCCCCGCCCCCGGATGTCCGGAAGCTGCGCCGAGGACCGCACCGATACCTGCGCCAACAACCGTTCCCGCAACTGCCCCTGATGCTACATTCTGGTTAACCGCATCTTCCCGTGTCATTCCAATCTGCTGGCCAGCCCACTGCCTGCAAATCATATCCTCAGTCTGGAATTGCTCAAAAGACTTCCCCGGGGCTGGCAGCACCGTGACACTTGGCCCTGTCGGGAGAGTCACGCATCCAGCCAATGACAGCATTGCCGGTAACGCCACCAATGACAATAAACTTCGCATGCGTATCAACATGATCGTCACTCCTTCCCGTCCTCAGGGGAGGAAGATGGAACCACTCGCATCCACCCTTTCGGACAGCGTTTAATGTACGGATAATAACCTTCAGGATCCCGACAGTAATACCAATAGACAGGCTCCTGTTGTTGCGGCGCCGGTTCAACATAAATCTCAGGCTGCTGTTGCGGGACAACAACGGGCGGTGCTGTGTAATATGGATAATACGGATAATACGGGTTAGATGGATAGTATGGATCCCACCATCCCGGGCCCCATACCGGGCCGATCGAGACGCCTATGCCGACATGACCTCGATGTCCTCCACGATATGCATCCCCGGGGAGGGAACTCACAAGAATCATTGCGACGGCGGTAAGGACAATACAAACAGTCTTTTTCATTTCCGTCCCCCTTGTGTGCAACATTTACTTATATGAGCACATTATACGCTTGCATAATTTATAAATAAAGACGTTAAATTCAACAAAACAATAGCTTTTCAGGGGTGGAGGACTACAGGACAAGCTTTTGTTAAACAAGGGTAGTCAGTTCCCTCCTTATGATGAACATTGTATCATACTCTCGACGACACTCCCACTCAACGTGACTATTTGACATGAAAACCGACGATTTTATAAATTGATTTTCACGTAATAGGTGCGGTACAGTTAAAAGAATGCCTACCCTCTGATCAGCAACAAGGAGATTTTACAATGATACGAACAGTATGTGCAGCCTTGGCCGTAACCTTGATAGCCGGTGTGTCTTCAGGCGCTGAAGAAACTCGCCAAGCTGCCTTGAACCCTGCCGGAACGGCTGCAGTAAAACAATATCCTCATATCGTACTGTTTTCAGTCGCATGGTGCCCCCATTGCCGTGAAGCCAAGGAATACCTGGCCAAAAACAATATCCCGTTCATCAATCGAGATGTCGAGCTTGACCCGAAAGCAATGGATGACCTGACGCTTAAATACAACAGCACCGGAGTTCCGGTACTTGTTATCGGCACCGGCAAAGATGAAACTGTCATGAAAGGATTTACGCCAGAGCAGTTTCAGAGCACATTGCAAAAGTTCCGCTCAAAGTAGGGAGTGGTACAGCAGCTTATCATGCATACATTTTGAACATTTGAAGGACCAGCAACGTAATAATAGAACCTATGGATGCTCCTATAATAATTTCACGCATTGTGTGTATTTTCATCAACAGACGCGAGTGACTCACCATGGTTGCCAGCAGGAGTGAAAGTACCGAAATGAGGGGATCATGGGTGTTCAGTGACACGGCGGTGGCGATTGAGAACGCGACAGCAGCGTGACCACTCGGTATACCGCCATGAAGAGGGGTTCCGGTGCTGGTGGCGCTCTTTACGATAATAACAACAATAACTACGATCAGGACAGATACGATCGTGCCCATGTCAGACACAGTGCCAAACATCCCAAGAACCTCCCCATAACGTGGCATAACGTATTTAGCCAGAATCAGATACGCCATAATGGCGGCTCCGCAGGACGCAATTAACACGGCACCGGCAGCCGTATCTTTTGCAATTTTAGCCAGCGGATGGTAACCGGGAGAAACAAGATCTACAATGGCTTCCACAGCAGTATTAAACATCTCGGCGCACAGCACTGACAGGATTGAAAGTGCAAGCAAAGCAAACTCCAGAGGGGTGACTTTGAGAAATAAAACCGCCAGCAGCACAACAATAGTCGCAATAAAATGAATGCGCATATGTTTTTCAGTGCGAGCTGCGTGCAAAACACCCTCAACTGCGCAGTTGGCCGATTCTATAAACCGTTCGGGCTTAACAACCCTTCCTTCTTCAGAATTCTGAATAGCTGCTGCTCCTTCTGCTGCATTTTTTGTGCTTCCGCCTCACCGCTTCGCTCATGATCATAGCCGCACAGATGCAGTATCCCGTGCAACAAGAGAAACGACAGACGCTCAAAGAACTCCATTCCTCCCTCTTCCGCTTCTCTGGCAGCGGTATCGGCCGAGATTATCACATCACCCAGTGCATGAGGATTTACTCCTCCGCAGTCACCTTCCTGTAGTGAAAATGAAATTACATTGGTCGGACGATCCTTGGCAAGATACTCCCTATTAATAATCCGGATCGAACGGTCACCCACAACTGAAACAGAAAGCTCTGTTCCTTCAGGACATCCCAAGGCGCTTAAGATTCTCACCGCGACCTTTTTGAGGAGCTGAGCCTTGAATTGGTGGCGTCTCTGACGATTGTTCAACAGTATCAACATGCGGTTCTACTCCATGTTCCATTTTTGAGAGATCACGTACTTCCGCCTTTTTAGAACGGTCTCCCCCTTTGTAAGCAGGTTCGGGGTAATCAACCCGATGATGAAAGATACCGTTCAGAATGGCGGTAAAACTCCTGGCAATTTCGTGCAGATTTTTCAGGGTCAATTCACATTCATCCAGCTGACCATCGACAAAAACGTTATTAATCAGTTTCTGAACTAATCCCTGAATGCGATCAGGCGTCGGATTAACGAGGGTACGCGAGGCTGCTTCAACACAGTCTGCAAGCATAACGATCCCGGCTTCGCGCGTCTGCGGCTTCGGACCGGGATAGCGGAAATCTTTTTCCTCAACAGTCTGCCCGGCGGCGGCAGCCTGGCTTTTGGCCCGCTCGTAAAAAAACTTTATTAAAGCGGTGCCGTGGTGCTGCCGGAGAATATCAATAATAGGCTGCCCCAACCTGTTTTCACGGGCCAGTTCAGCGCCTTCCTTGATATGTGAAATCAGAATCAGTGCACTCATACTGGGCGCAAGTTTATCATGGCGATTTTCTTCGCCAGCCTGATTTTCGATAAAATAGAGTGGCTTCGAGACCTTGCCGATATCGTGATAATAGGCTGCAACCCTTGCCAGCAAAGGATTAGCACCGATGGACTCAGCAGCCACTTCTCCCAGATTACCAACAATAACGCTGTGGTGATAGGTACCGGGAGCCTTGACCATCAGCTCCCGAAGTACCGGAGAGTTGAGGTTGGCAAGCTCAAGCAGCTTGATATCGGTTGTATACTGAAAAAGTGTTTCAATAAGCGGAATAAAGCTCGATACAAATCCTGCGCTGATAAAACCGCTAAGAATGGCAAAAAGGGCTATGTACAGAGTTTGTGTTGTGAATATGGTATTGTTTAAAGTCTGGAATGACAGCGCCAAAGCCAGATTGACGATAGAAATCTTAAATCCGGCAGCGTAGACCGTACCGCGGCGGGTGCAATGTCGAACACCATGAGCACCGACAATACTCCCCAGTAATGAATAGATTACTATCTGCATGTTATTCTCAAACATGATTCCAAGCATCGGGGCCAGAATGGCACAATAGACCAGGGCAACTTCGGAGTTTATAAAAATCCGGACTATCATCGCACCTGCGGCAAACGGGAACAGGTAGTAGTAACTTGACACATCAATGGTGGGAAATACCGGACCAATGTTGTGGGTAATCAGAAGTGCAGTCTTGAAGCAGATAAAGCTGATGGTGATCAAAAGAGAGATTATAAGGATATCTTTATTGGTCGGATTGAACTTTCGAATGTTTTTGCAGGCGAACCGGTATGGAAAATAAAATAGCACCAGGATCAGCGCAAAGGTTCCAAGCGCCGTAAAAAGGATACTACCGCTAAGCTGGTTGCCGAAGATTGCCTCAAGCTTGTGGGACTCTTCGGGGGTTATGCGTTCCCCGACCCGTACAACCATCTCTCCCTTCTGCAGTTTAAAAAGCACTGGCCGCACCGTCTCCATGGCAGTGCGGGCACGGACTTCAGATGCTTCACGGTTATAGAAGAGGTTGGGAAGCAGAATTTTGGCAATAACTGCCGAAATGCGTGCGTTATCAGAAGTGGATCCCACCCCCTCGAAACGCCAGGAGTTAACAATCCGGCGAGCCTCACCTAT
>JABBNX010000107.1 GCA_019352135.1 Pseudomonadota bacterium | reverse complement strand
GACTGCGAAAAAAGTCGTCACCGGACAACTGACGCACGGCACACGGAACCCGGCAACCGGCAACCACCGCGGGATCATTGACCAGAATAAACGGTTGAAACGGCTCGTCGCGGAAGTGCACACGGCCGCCGGTCCTGAAAAAGAGCCGGATGAAGTGGCCGACCGGCTCCACCGCTATGATGCCGGGTCGTTCATCATGACCGAAAAGCAGCAGGTTATGTTCTATTGTGCTGGTTGGCATGGTGGCTCTCGGCTCTTGGGTAAAAAAATGGGGCGGTTTCAATGCCGCCCCATCAATCATTCAGTTAAATACCGGCTTTTTGTTTCAACAGCGCGGCTTTGTCAGTCCGCTCCCAGGTAAATTCAGGCAGTTCACGGCCGAAGTGGCCATATGCGGCGGTTTTGCGATAAATCGGGCGGAGCAGGTCAAGCTGTTCGATAATTGCACGCGGACGCATGTCAAATGTTTCACGGACCAGAGCGGAAAGACGCTCTTCCGTCACTTTTCCGGTGCCGAACGTGTGCACCATGACCGAAACCGGTTCGGCTACGCCGATCGCGTATGCCACCTGCACCTCGCAACGATCGCAGAGGCCGGCGGCGACCAGATTTTTGGCGACATAGCGCCCCATGTAAGCGGCCGAACGGTCAACTTTGGAAGGATCCTTACCGGAGAAAGCGCCACCACCATGACGCCCCATGCCGCCGTAGGTATCGACGATGATCTTGCGGCCGGTCAGCCCGCAGTCACCCATTGGCCCGCCAACAACAAAACGGCCGGTCGGATTGATGAAGTAACGGGTATTGGCATCCAGCAAGTGAGCCGGAATAACTTTCTTGATAACTTCGGCAATAACCTCTTCCTCAATCCTCTTGTGTGTCACATCAGGGGTATGCTGGGTGGAGATAACAACCGTATCGATACGGCTCGGCGTGCCGTCAACGTATTCAACCGAAACCTGGGATTTGGAATCGGGGCGAAGGAAGTCCAGCTGGCCGGACTTGCGTACTTCGGCCAATTTGGCGACCAGCTGATGAGCCAACTGGATCGGCATCGGCATAAGTTCCGGCGTCTCGTTGCAGGCATAGCCAAACATAAGCCCCTGATCGCCGGCGCCCTGTTCCTTGTGCAGCCCCTCCCCTTCGGAAACGCCCTGAGATATGTCGGGCGATTGTTTGTCGATGGAAACCAGCACGGCACAGGTCTCATAATCAAAGCCCATGGCAGAATCGGTGTAGCCGATTTCCTTGATGGTTTCGCGGACAATCAAAGGTATGTCTGCGTAGGCGGTGGTCGTGATCTCGCCGGCGATAACGGCCATGCCAGTGGTGACGAGAGTTTCGCACGCGACACGTGCTTTCGGGTCCTGGGCCAGTATCGCATCGAGAATTGCATCTGAAATCTGGTCGGCGACCTTGTCCGGGTGCCCTTCTGATACGGATTCTGAAGTGAAGATGAATTTTTCTGCCATTGTGGTATACTCCTCTCGGTTCTCTGTATATTTATTTTACTTGGGTGCTTTTACGATCTGTAAAAATATCGTCAGCACACATCTTTGTCAAGTGAAGAGCGGAAACCCATATTCCGTTTGACTTACCAGCTGCAAAATAGGGACTATACCGTAATGAATCTATGACTTTTTGAGGTGGTTATCATGCCCAGGGCACTGCTGTTATTCTTACTCATTTCTGTTATCGGCACGGCACTCCCCGCTTCAGCATCTGCTGCCGCCATCCCCCCGGCCGAAGTCTGGAGATATTATCATTTCAACGGCGTTGCCTTCATACCCGGTCCGGCTGTTGACGGAAGCGCTTTTATCGCGGTGCGGGAAAAGGTGCGCCCGGTAGTCTTGACAGTTCAGGCCTCACCCCTTGAACAGACGCCACTGCCGGATGGATCTGGTGTTATTGCCGGAATCTGTTATCTTCAAAGTTCCGGAGGCAAGCTCGCCAGCGGCAGCGGCTTCAGCCCCTATCCGCGCGTGCCGCTCCTGATCTCCACCGAGGGCAAAGAATATGTCACGGTACAAACGGATGACCACGGCTATTTTGTAGTTGTGCTGCCAGCCGGAACCTATTCCGTTGGCAGCGGGCCTTTCACCGCAGAAATAACCGTTGAACGCGGCGTAACCACACTCGTCCCGTTACGAGCCGGCAAAAGGATGGTGGATTGATGAATCGCTTACTTACTTGCATTTCACTCGTCATAGTAACTCTATTGCAGTTTTCTGCTGTCGTACATGCCGGGCCTCTGGATGATTATTATCTCCAGCAGTTCGGCGAGCCACAAAGCGCGCAGCTCCAGAAAGCGGTGCTGTCGGTTTCTGCCGATGTTCAGGAATCGGCCACATGCGGCATGCCGCTTAAAAAAGCCCTCCGTCGCGACTGGAATCAGCTGGAACAGTCGACACAGAAAGTGCTGGCGAAACAACTGGCATATCCGGCACTGGCAAGCGAAGCAACCTTCACATCCGCTGCCGGACATTTTGTGATCCATTACTCCACCACAGGCACAGACGCACCGCCACTCCTTGACCAGAACAATAACGGAGTTCCCGATTGGGTAGAAACCGTCGCCGCCACGTTTGAAAATGTCTATGCTACTTACGGTGCCAAAGGGTATCGACCCGCGCCGACCTTGCCCGCCGGTTCGCCATTCAACATCTATCTGCTCGACCTTGCTCCCCAAGGGTTCTACGGTGTAACCACCAGCGACCAACCTGCTCCTTCAGCAAACTATCCCAACGCATATACCAGCTGGATGGAGCTGGATAACAACTTTACTGATGCGATCTATCATCCGGGTACCTACACTCCGCTCCAGAGTTTGCAGATCACTGCCGCCCATGAATATCACCACGCCATTCAGTACGGTTACAATTACTACTTCGACACCTGGTACGCAGAAGCAACTTCAACCTGGATGGAAGATGAGCTGTATGATGGTGTCAACCAGAGCTACTCCTATATTTCCAACTGGTTTACCCAGAGCAAACTGGCTCTGGACACTCCGGTGAGCACTACAACAGGTGGCGGCTACGGCCGCTGGATCTTCAACCGCTACCTGTCGGAAACACACGACCCACAAGGCCCACCCATTATTCGGAGTGCCTGGGAAAAGCTGGCCAGCTTAAACCCATCATCAAGCCAGAAGAACGTTGATGGGGACATTAGAATGGTCCCGGTACTGGAGAGCCTGCTTTCTTCAACTACGTATGCCACTACTCTCGGAACGGACTTCTTCGGCTTTGCCAAGCGGGTTTACACACGGGACTGGGCAACTCACAAAAATGAAATAAACATGATTCACGTGTATTCACCGGTTGCCACCTATTCGACGTACCCGGTAAATGACACGGTAACTCTCCCCCATTACTCGTTTGCCTACTACCGCTTTTTACCGCCACCCAGCTCACCCGACAACCTGAATATTACCGTCACCGGCACCAGCGGCATCAAGGCGACCGCATTCATAAAAAGCAGTGGCGGCATCGTCACCGAATATCCTTTCACCACCGTAAACGGCACCACGACGTCCATTCCCTACTTCAGTTCTTCAAACGAGGTGGTCTTGCTCGTGGCCAATACTACCGATGTTGACAACCACCAGGCCTCTTTCAGTACCGACGGCACGCCTGCACCGGTAACTGGCCCGACAATCCCGACGCCAACAACATCGGGCAGCAGCTCGGGTGGCGGCGGGTGCTTCATCGCCACGGCCGCGTACGGCAGCTATCTGCATCCGCAGGTGGAACTGCTGCGTCATTTCCGGGACGAACATCTGCTCACCAATGCACCGGGACGGGCTTTTGTCGCCCTTTACTATCGCTGCAGCCCGCCGCTGGCCGATTTCATTGCCCGGCACCCGTTCCTGCGCGGTGTGACCCGCGTATTGCTGACCCCGATTATCATTGCGGTTGTTCACCCTGCTGCATCTGCTGCCGGGTTATTACTGGCTTTGGCTCTGCTGTACCGTCCGCTGCGGCGCCGGCTATCTGGCGCGGATCGCCGTTGTTGGCTGACAAAACGGCACTACAACAGCACCACCAACACCACGCCGCCAGCCAGCACAACAAGGTTGCAGACAGCAGAAACGCCGTGCAGACGTCCGAACTGCTGTCTCACCGGATCATCCTTTGGGGTCTGGTCAAAAGAGACGATCTGCTGTTTGATAGCTGCGGCTTTCGGTTCAACGTAATACGCCTGAAAGAGGGTGATCGCCAACATGGCCGCAAGGATGCCTGTGACAAGCCCCATCCTCCCGCCGCGCATAACCAGACGGCACCCCAGGGCGATTACACCGCACGCCAGCCCCCAGCGAAAATAACCGGGGAAAAGAATCCCTACGATCCGGCCGGCCGAATCGCGGCTTTCGGTCTTGAAAAGTAACGGCGTCAGGACAAAGGTAAAAAGAGCACTGCCCCCCACCCAGAATGCAATTGCCAGCTGGTACAACCCTGTAGCGAATTTCATATTTCCTCCCGACAGATTTCCGCATGAATGTTAAAAAAGTGCCGGAGAACCATTATCGGGGCCTATTTACCAGTAATTCGGCCCCGATAATGGTTGGTCAACCGTCTCTATTCCGGCGCCGGGACTAGTAGCGGTACAGCTCTGCCTTGTACGGTCCTTCCTTCGGCACACCGATATAGGCGGCCTGTTCGTCGGTCAGCACGCTCAACTGCGCGTTCAGCTTTTTCAACTGCAGACGGGCCACTTTCTCATCGAGGTGTTTGGGTAGAACATAGACTCCGACCGGATATTTGCCCGGATTGCAGAACAGCTCGATCTGGGCGATGGTCTGATTGGCAAAGGATGAAGACATGACGTAACTGGGGTGACCGGTGCCGCAGCCAAGATTGACCAGACGCCCCTTGGCCAGCAGGATGATGCGCGTGCCATGGGGGAAAATGATGTGATCTACCTGTGGTTTGATCTCCTCCCACTGGTATTTTTCCAGCGCCGCGACTTCGATCTCGTTATCAAAATGGCCGATGTTGCAGACAATGGCCTGGTCCTTCATCCTGATCATATGATCGTGGGTAATGACATGATAATTACCGGTGCAGGTGACAAAAATATCAGCCTTGTCGGCGGCATATTCCATCGTCACAACCCGGAAACCTTCCATGGCGGCCTGCAGGGCACAAATCGGGTCAACTTCGGTGACCCATACCTGAGCCGACAGCGCACGCATCGCCTGTGCGGAACCTTTACCCACATCACCATAGCCGCAGATCAGGGCAACCTTGCCGGCGATCATGACGTCAGTGGCCCGTTTGATGCCGTCTACCAGTGATTCACGGCAGCCGTACAGGTTGTCAAACTTTGACTTGGTAACAGAGTCGTTGACATTGATTGCCGGAAATTTCAGGTCGCCGCGCTCATGCATCTGGTACAGACGGTGAACTCCGGTGGTCGTTTCCTCGGTCACGCCCTTGATCTGGGCAAGACGGGTGGAGTACCAGGTCGGGTTGACGGCCAGTTTGGCCTTGATAGTGGCGTAGAGGATCGTTTCTTCCTCCGAAGCGGGGTTGGCGAGCACGGAGAGATCCTTTTCAGCCCTGGCGCCCAAATGCAGCAGCAGGGTAGCATCGCCGCCGTCATCCAGAATCATGTTGGAGAAACCGCCGTCGCTCCATTCAAAGATGCGGTGGGTATAATCCCAGTATTGCTCCAGCGTTTCACCCTTAACGGCAAAAACCGGTACTCCGGCGGCGGCAATAGCGGCGGCGGCATGGTCCTGGGTTGAAAATATATTGCAGGAAGCCCAGCGAACCTCGGCCCCGAGAGCCGTCAGTGTCTCAATGAGCACGGCGGTCTGAATGGTCATATGCAGCGAACCGGTGATGCGGGCGCCTTTTAACGGCTGTGCTGCGGCAAATTCTTCACGAATGGCCATCAATCCCGGCATTTCGGTTTCGGCAATTCTGATTTCCTTGCGGCCCCAATCGGCCAGCGTAAGGTCTGCTACGATGTAATCGTGTGACATGGCTTTATGCTCCTTTATGGTGTGATGTTTTCATGCAGTGTATTACCGTCGTCCGTCTCTCCGCGAACCAGCAGCACTGTTTCCTGTCCGGCATGTGCAGCAATCTGCTCAATAGTAACGGATGCAAAACCGGCACATTTCAACCAGGAAACAAGCTCCGCCTCTTCAAAACCGAGCCACTGGTCCGCCAGCTGTTCCCGCGCCGCCTCCCGTTCGTGACGAGCCAGATCTGCCAGCAGCAGAATTCCGCCGGGGGCCAGCACCCTCCGGACTTCGGCCAGCACGGTTGCCGGAGCGGCGGCATGGTGCAGCACCATGTTGGCCACGACGCACCCAACCGAGGCGTCAGTCAGCGGCAGATGCGTCATTTCTCCCAACCGCAACTCGACGCTATTGACACCGTTAGTAATCAGCCGACGACGTGCCTCCTCCAGCATGGCCGGAGAATGATCGACGCCGATCACGTTCGCAGCCCGCAACGCCAGATCCACCAGAATACCGCCGGTGCCGGTGCCGATCTCCAGCACCGTGGCCCCTTCCGGCACCATATTCACCAGATGCTGGCGATATTCAGGCACCGGCAGCAGGTTGCGGGCCAGATCATCCCACTGGCGGGCATGGCGGTCAAAAAATTCCTGACTGCGGCGTCGGCGCTCCTCCAGTACCGCCGCCACGGCGGCAAGGTCACTGCTGCGCTCGGGCAATGTCTGCAGTTCCCGCTCAAATGCCGGGCGGATTGCGGCGAAGAAACGGCTCCCCTCCCCGACGCGAAAGTAGCTCCAAGTCCCCTGGCGCTTGACTGTCAGCACCCCGGCTTCCGCCAGAATTTTAAGATGGCGCGAGACCCGTGACTGCCCCATGCCCATGATGCGGGTCAGCTCCTGCACGGTAAATTCACCGGCAAGGAGTATCGCCGTCAGGCGCAGGCGGCACGGGTCAGCAAGTGCTTTAAAGGTTTCGAGCATATTATATCAGATATTCCGGTTTTTATAGATCAATTTTTCTTGATATAACACAAGATGAGGAAAGAGGTCAAAAGAATACTGCAGTGCGGAAGCAAGGAACGGTCAATTATTACTGATGTGCGTTTTCAAACGGCAGCCAGCGTGTCCGAAGGCGCGCCAGCTCCCGGCCATCACCGGCACTCTCGATGCAATGAAGATAACAGCCAGGTTCCGCCGCTGTTGCAGAGCGAGCGACGATGGTGTCGCCGTACAACACCTCGGAACGGAAGCCGATTTCTATGGCGGCAAGGCGGCAGCTGTTGTCCACGTCCTCGGGAATCGTTTCCAGCGCCCATCCGGCGTAGACGGTATTGTTTACATGCCTGTTGATGTCCAGATCCCCGCGCAGCACCGGCAGACGCAATTCATATTCCGTCCGTTCAGGAAACGGAAGCGTGCTGAACGTGTCATTCAATGCCCGCTCCGGATTCAGCGGATACATCGGCAGCACGCTGACCAGCTTCACCGGCCGCCTGGTTTTAAGGTTCAATACCGCCCATGAGGTCGTCGCCCTGCCGATCAGAGCCCCATCCATGTCGAACAGTTCAAAATCCCGTACCGTGAAAAGGGTATTTCTCGTTGCCGGCCAGGTCCGTATCCGGATAGTATCAGCACCGCGAGGGTAGCGCTCCATAACGAGATGAAGACGTGACATTACCCAGGTATGCCCGCTTTTGCGGAGATCAGCCACCGCAACGCCCAGCATGGTGGCATGCTCTCCGGCAGCGGACTGCAGGTAGTTGAGCAGCGCGAGTGGACGGGCAAAACCACGCTGGTCGATTTCGTGATACTGAACTTCATAATCCTTTACAAAACACGACATCGCGCGTGAGCCCACGCGAAGATCCTCTGATATGAGCCTCGTATCAGGCATACTTTTCCCGCAATAAAACCTTGTTCACCTTCCCGACGCTGGTCTTATCAATGACAGCCACAAAGCGCACCTTCATCAAAACCACCTGTTTGTTGACGAGCCCTTTATCGGCGTACTCCCTGACAAGGTGAATGACATCCTTCTCCGTCAGTCCGTAGTCAGGGCGGGGGACCACCAGCGCCAAGGGGCGCTCGCCCCACTTTTCGTCGGCCGCGCCGATCACTGCCACTTCAGCCACACCGGGGTGGTGCGCGATGATGTCCTCCAACTCCAGAGAGGAGACCCATTCACCCGCCACCTTTATAATATCTTTTGTTCGATCGGTAATCCGTACGTATCCCAGCTCGTCGCGGACCGCCACATCGCCGGTATGCAGCCAGCCACCTTCCCAAAGGCGTTCCGAGGCTTTGTAGTCTTTCAGATACCCCTGCGTCAGCCATGGGGCGCGGACGATGATCTCACCGGCACTGGTGTTGTTGCGCGGTTGTTCCTGCAACGCGGCATCAGCCACCCGCAGATCCACCAGCGGCAGCGCACAACCGGTCTTACAGCGTATAACCGCCTGTTCTTCAGGAGACAGTTCCAGCATTTCCGGGGTCAGTTGGGCGATAGTCAGGATCGGGCAGGTTTCGGACATGCCGTAGCCGGTGAAAATATCAATTCCGCGGCTCATCGCTTCAATGCAGAGAACCCGTGACATGGAGGCTCCTCCGATGATCAGTTTCCATCCCGACAGGTCGATCCGCGCCGCATGGGGATGTTTGAGCAGCATGTGCAGAATGGTCGGGACACAGTGGGAGAACGTCACCCCCTCTTTTTCCACCAGTTCCAATAGCTGATCGGGCACATAGCGGCCCGGATAGACCTGCTTGACACCCAGCATGGTGGCCACGTAGGGCAGTCCCCAGGCGTGAACGTGGAACATGGGGGTGATCGGCATGTAGACGTCCTGGCGATGGAGGCGGCTATGCCCCTGAGCCGAACCAAGCACGCCAAGCACCCCCATGCTGTGCAGTACCAGCTGACGATGACTGAAGTAGACCCCCTTTGGCATGCCGGTGGTTCCGGTAGAGTAAAAGGTCGTAGCGCGGGTATTTTCATCGAAGTCGGCAAAAGCAAATTCGGGGGATGCGGCCCCCAGAAGAGCTTCATATTCTCCGGCAAAGGGAATGGAGGTAGTCGGCGGGTTTGGCTCATCATTCAGCAGGACAAAGTTTTTAACCGTGTCCATTCGCCCGCGGATCTGTTCCAGAATCGGCAGGAACTCGGCATTTACCAGCAGAACATCATCCTCGGCATGGTCGATCGTATAGAGGATCTGCTCTGGCGAGAGACGCACGTTAATGGTATGCAGCACCGCCCCGATCATTGGTACGGCGAAAAAACATTCCAGGTAGCGATGTGAGTCCCAGTCCATCACCGCGACCGTATCGCCCGGTTTGACGCCAAGCGAGGTCAGGGCATTGGCCAGGCGCTGTACCCTGTGACGCAGTTCCCGATAGGTGTAGCGGAAACTGCTGCGGTACACGATTTCCTGTTCCGGAGCGTCCACGACCGGACAGAAGAGCAGGTTCTTGATGAGCAATTGATAGTTGTAGGCGGAAGGTGTGCGGGGTATGGTAAATTCAGGCACAGCGGCGGGCCTCCTTTGTGACAGTTAAATATCAAAGCCTTCAGTGTATCACGCTTCGAAGATCACATCCATCGCACCTTGAACCGTAGCAACACCTTCGAGACGGATGCCGCGTTTTTTAAGACGCTTCAAGCTGCCGGCAGGAATAATACAGCGCTTGAAGCCCAGCTTTTCAGCTTCGGCAATCCGCAATTCCGGCTGGGTTACAGCACGCACCTCCCCGGCCAGACCAACTTCACCAAATACAACCGTGTCAGGCGGGATGGCTTTGTCGAGATGACTGGAGGCAACAGCCATAATCATGGCCAGATCGGCGGCCGGCTCGTTCAGCCGTGCGCCGCCGGCCGCATTCAAGAAGATATCCTGCCCCGCCATATGCAAACCGACTTTCTTCTCCAGAACAGCGACCAGCAACGCCAGACGGTTATGATCAACCCCGATGGTCGTTCGCCGGGGGACACCATAGGATGACGGAGTCACCAACGCCTGGAGCTCTACCAACAGCGGGCGGCTTCCCTCCAGTGAAGTGGTGACGACTGAGCCTGACACACCCAGAGGGCGTTCGGAAAGAAACAGCTCCGAAGGGTTCGCCACCCCGCACAGCCCCTCCTGTTTCATCTCAAACACGCCGATTTCATTGGTTGAGCCGAATCTGTTCTTGACCGCCCGCAATATGCGGAAAGGGTGGCTGCCATCACCTTCAAAATAAAGGACAGTGTCAACCATGTGCTCAAGGACGCGCGGACCTGCTATTGATCCGTCTTTGGTTACATGGCCGACGATGAAGATCGGGATACCACTCCCCTTGGCAAGCAGCATCAGTTTGCCGGCGGATTCCCGCACCTGGCTGACGCTGCCGGGGGCCGATTCCAGCGCAGCAGTCCAGACCGTCTGGATCGAGTCTACCACCATTGCAGCCGGTTTGAGAGTCGCAGCCTGGCTCAGGATCGCTTCCAGCGAGTTTTCCGCCAGAATCAGCAGATTGCGGCTTGACGCCCCGAGACGTTCTCCCCGCAGACGTGTCTGCGAAGCAGACTCCTCACCCGAAACATACAGCACTTTCCCCGCTTCTTCCGCGAGCGTATGCATCGCCTGCAGCAGCAGCGTGGATTTGCCGATGCCGGGGTCTCCGCCGATCAGCACCAGTGAACCGGGGACGATTCCGCCTCCAAGAACCCGGTCAAGCTCTCCTATGCCGGTTGGCCTGCGGGTCTCCGTTTGGGGTGGGACGTCACAAATCGGTATGGGATGGGCATTCACCGTCAGGTTTGACGAATGGGAACCTTTGATGACCGTCTCTTCCACCAGGCTGTTCCAGGCACCACAATCCGGACATTTGCCAAGCCATTTAGGGGATTGGCTGCCGCATTTCTGGCAGGTAAAGATCGTTTTCTGCTTCATATTCCCCTTTCGTACTTTGCCACACAGAAGCGTTATTCCGGATTTTAAAACTACCCGCATGGAGTGACGCACTGCATGCCAGTGCAAACAGCATTATTTGGGAAAGACATTTCCGGTGCAGTATGGCATAATTTTAAGTCTCTATACAAGGATACCAATGGATTTCTATCGACCACCGACAACTCAAGGGACACTTGACGCACTCGGCATGCTGTATCGTGCTGTGCAAGCATGGAAGTTCTACCCGAAAGGGCATCCGACCCGGCGCAGCAGACTGGACCTGGCTCATGCAGCGCTGCTGCAGCTCCTTGATGGCAATGCACTTTCACTTGCCTGTGGACGTAACGGCTTCAGTTTCCCTGACGGAGAGTTTCTCAAGGACACTTCCGGGGCGACGGCTGCTCTTTCATTTGAGCTGTTTATCCGCCGGGCCCAAAAAATAACGTTTCACCACGACCTGTTTCAGGAAGATCTGCTTGCGCTCTGCAAGATATTATCCCTGTCTCCCGAAGAGATTATGCAATCAGGTGGTATCGACACCGTGATGGCTGGCCGCGGCGTCCGTTCCATCTGGGTGAATGAGTTTGACCTGACCATCACCAGGGCAAAACGGCAAAAGATCGAGCAAACCGGGATTATTCCTCAGGGAATTGACGACTCAGAAACAGATGATGAGGCGATGCCTGCCAATGAAGCATCATCTTCTCAACCGGTTGAACTTCCTCCGGAGCAGCAGTTTCAAGAGTTGCTCGGGCGATTAACCATGTGCGTTAACGATGACGTCTACCTGAGATTACTCCACCAGATAATTGCCTGTGCCGACAAGCTCCAATCGCTCCAGAAACAGCACCTGCTTTTCCCGCTGATTGAACTGCTTGCCACCCACTCCACCGACGAGGCACGGAGCGAATGCATGCAAATGAATGCTCAATTCGCATTGGAGCGCCTTATTACCACCGGCGAAATTCTGCAGGTCGTGCTTGAACGGGCTGAACAGGACAACAGTGTGTCGCAAAAAACTCTCCGGACAGTCCTGAAGGCCGGCGGTGCTGCCGCCATTACGGCTGCGATCAATCTGATGGGCCGCACCGGCAGCCTTAAAGTCAGAAGAATGTTTTCCTCCATGCTGGGAAGCCTGGGAGAGGAAGCCGTGCCTGCGCTCCTGGATTTAATGCACGACCCCCGCTGGTTCATCATCCGAAATATCTGCGCCATTTTAGGATCGATCGCAAGCAATAATGCGCTTGCGGCACTGACAACGTGCCTGCATCACCCTGATCTCCGCGTGCGTAAAGAGGCCATTCGCAGCCTGGCACAACTGGGTGGACACGAAGCGGAAACGGCGATCCTTGCTATTCTGCGCAGCACAGACACGGCTCTCTATCCACAGGCGATTGCTTCACTGGGCGGCATGAAAAGCAGAATCTCACTGGCTGAACTTATGAAAATTGTATTTTCCAGAGACCTGTTTTTGAAATCACTCCCCCTCAAAATTGATGCCCTGGCGGCCATCGCGTT
>JABBNX010000106.1:8400-12501 GCA_019352135.1 Pseudomonadota bacterium | reverse complement strand
CCGGAACAATAGCTGCAGACAGCGATCCGTCGCGGAGCAGCGCCTGCTCAACGCCAACGGGCACAACAAGAGAGTTCCCCTGCAGAACGGCCAGGAATCCGGGAGTATCATCCGACTCCTGATCAGGCGAAAGCGGCGTAAACAAACTGCGGATCATCATTGTATTGAACGGCAAAGAACTTGACATATCACGTATCCCTTTAAGATTGTTCATGCCGGCGTGGGCGGAATATGGCACGGCTGATATACAGGAAGCGATTGTAGGAGGAAACACCTTTACCGGGTTTGGGCCGCTACTCATCCTTGCGAACCACACAAACAGCTCAGGAATCTTTTGGACGTAAAGGATTTACCGGCAACTTTGTCGTTGCCGTAGATTAATGCGCTGCTAAGGTTTCAACGCTGAAATTACCGGTACAATCCTGGCACGGTCCATTACGAGCGCCGCAGGTATAAACAGATCAACCTCATTTCGGGCGCTGCCGGTCAGAAACCGGATAAGTTCCTGAAACAGATGCAGTTCCTGCGTGAACAGCTGCGTAAAACCGAAACGAATCGTGGCGAGTCGCCGCGGATCTTCTTCGGTAAAGTTGAGCGTACACCACTCATCGAACAACTCTTCCCCGGAATCATCAATCAAGGGGATACCATTCAGACGACAGGTCATCGGCCGATACTCATAGACCAGACATCCACCGGTTTTTGACAGTAAGAGGCAGGGAGTATCATCATCTTCCGGCATAAGAGCATCCCAGTCACTTTCCGGAATGCCGTTCAACAACCAGGGCTCGGAAAATTCAGGATTCACCCGTGCCAGCAGTTCCAGACGCTGGGTAGCTGCCTGCGCAATTTCTGTTTTTTGACGTTCGGGAAGTTTGTCAAAACCACGTCTGAGATACAAGGCATCAAGCAGCGTAATATCGAAGAGACCACGGCAACATTCTGAACAGCCATGCTGACAGGCAATCAATTCAGGGTGAAGTTCAAGGCATTGTCGAAACCAGGCATCAACCTCGCCTAATAGGAGACCATAACGGTCCAGCAGCGCGTCCATGATGTTACATGTACACCATGACGGTAATGGAAATCGTACCATCGACCGTCTTGAAAGGAATCGTCACGCCCTTGCACTGCACATTGATGCTCGATGACTCTGATTCATCCGGAGGCTCGGAAATGGCCCGCAAGCGGCCTGAAACAACCAGCGGCAGACCAAGTGCGACACTGCCGTACTGTTCATGGTATTTGGTTTTAAAAACACCGGCTATATTGTTTGCCAATTCCCCCATGGCATCACGAATGCACTCTTCATCAGCTTCATCAACCATCAGCAGTTCCTTGGCAACACACTGGGCACTTGCTTTGTCAGTAGCAATGATGATGTACCCGACCCGATCACCGGCAATGCCGACAATTCCGGTCACATCGGAATCAACCGGCTCAACTTTTTTTTCGACCTTGCCGGCCAGCAGGTCTATGTTCATATAACTTTTGAATGTATCCTGAGTAGCGGACATGATTGTAAACATTATCTCTTCAAACGAAATAGCAGCCAAACTGATACCCTCCTGAAAGAATTGAATATTTAATTTATAGCGAATCTATTCCACAACCAGACAGACGCCGAAACATGCTTCTGATAAACAATCATACACACGCATAACCATATATTTTCGTACCGGAATAGGCGCTGTTATATAGCATGATTAAATCTGCGTCACAATTAATTATCTGCCGGATATTTTAAAAATGGATTGATTTGCGGTCATGATTTCCTGGAAACTTTCCCGACGGGAGCCATGTAGATACTGAATTCTTCATCTCCATCCACACCCAGCAGATCATCGGCCATGGTCTGGTTATAAGCCGCTATGGCACACGTACCAGCGCCGATGGCTTCACAGGCAAGATAAAGGTTCTGGCAGACATGACCGGCGTCCAGTGCAATCACCTTGTAGGATGCCTCCGCATAACGCCATTCAGTCCGGGCCGGTATTGCTGTCCAGATAAAGGTGACCGCAGACTGCCGGGTAAAGCCCTGGTCTCTGGTTGCTGCCGTAAGATGGGCAGGCAGATTATCAACATCTCTTTCAAAGACGAGAGCGTGCTCAAGCGGCAGGTAGCGGTATATGCCCGCATCAAGACCCTCGACCCGCAAAACGGCAAGATAGGTCTCAAACGGGTGGCGGCATCCGGCAGAAGGCACGGTGCGCAGAACAGCCGCTTCGTGCAGCTTTGCCCGGACTCCTTGCGTGGCCCACAGGAGGAAAGCCAGCTCCTCCAGAGAAAGTGACTCTACCGTAAAGCGGCGATGGCTCTCACGATCGGCAATGGCCATTTGTAGATCACAGGGCGGTATTGACCATGTTTCCATTCCCGGCAACGGGATTATCCTGCTGTCCGGTGGTGCCGGTTTCTGCACTGGCGGCGGTTGCAATCCTTCAGATTGCCGGGTTGTCCAGAAATTGACCTCTTCCCGGATCCGGTCGGTCAGAAAGAATCTACCGTCTTCCGTAGTAATTGTTGGCAGTTTCTTCATCTGTTCCCTATTCAATCCTGGTCATTTTATGCACAACCTTCTCTTCAATCATGGTGGCAACGGTAGTGACATAGTTCTTGAAATGTTCGCTGTTCATGTGTTTTTCAAGACAAGCACTGCACTTCCATGTTTCGCAGAAAACGAATACGGCAGGGTTTTCGTTATCCTGGTGCAGATTGTACTCGATGCACCCGTCCTCTTTTCTGGTTGGCTCAATAAGCTTCAGCAATTCCGTTTTGACAGCGTCGATGAAATCTTTCTTTGCGAGCACTTTCGCTACTACAATCAACCTTGACACTGATCACCTCTTTCTGAAAAGTTTTTATGGTTACGACAACTGTATCTTTTTTCCAACAGAAAAAGCGTTGGCGACGAGTGGTCCGACGCTATGGTATCCCTTGTTGGAAGTATCGTAGAGAAGTGGCTTGATCTTCATAATATCCAGCTGACCGTCATCACCGAATACATCCGTATCTGCCTTCACATCAAGAATTTCGCCGATAAACTGCGTGTGCAGTCCAATTTCTACTACGTGCAGCAGACGGCATTCCAGAACAACCGGAAATTCCGCTGCGTATGGCGCATCTACCAGTTCACTTCTGACAGGAGTGAGCCCGGTAATGTCAAACTTGTCGACATCACGTCCCGAGACAATTCCAACGCAATCGGCTTCCGCCACCCGGGATTCACACGCTATTCCAATGGTAAAAGCCTTGCGGTCCACTATACATGCATGAGAATAGGTCGCTTTACGCAATGACACGGCAACACATGGCGGCTGGGAACAGCAGATGCCTCCCCACGCAGCGTTCATCAGGTTGGGTTTACCTGACTGGTCGTACGTTCCGACCATCAGTACAGGGGTCGGAAAAAGTAATGTCTTTGCTCCGGCAGATCTTTTCATATAGTCCTCTCTGGCGGCGTTTGATATACCGCACTGTATAATTACCGAGTAATTTAGCATAGAAACCAATTTTTCACAGTATTGTTTTTTACAGATTGTTGCGGCGACCGGAGGAGGAAATACCCTGCAGGAAACCTCAAGAGAATAAAAAAAACAGCCACCCCCGCATTTCCAGGGATGGCTGCAAAACAAGCAGCTGCATTCATACTACTACAACATTAATACGCTTCGGGGTCACCGAGAACATCCTCGTTTGTGACTCTGGCCCTAAAAAGTCGATACACCCAGATTTTATAGCAGATAACGATCGGAACAGCTATCCCCGCCACGCCTGTCATGATTTTGAGTGTCAACAGACTGGACGAAGAGTTAAAGATCGTCAAATTGGAAGCCGGATCAATACTGGAAGGAATCAGGTTGGGGAACAATCCGGTTACACCGGTGAAAACAACAAAAAGTATGGTCAGGCACGAGAAGAGGAAAGCCTTGTGATACGATTCTTTGGCAATAAAAACCTTGACCAGCAACAGCGACATGACAGCAATCAACGGAACAACCAGCAGTACCGGAGCTTTAAGATAATTGTCATACAGTTTTGTCGCCGGGTAGGTATAGGCAAGAAAGGCGACGGCCACTACCAACAAAACGCCCGGTGTTT
>JABBNX010000106.1:0-8390 GCA_019352135.1 Pseudomonadota bacterium | reverse complement strand
CAGAGGCAACCAGAGTTTATTGGCCATATCGGCACCACGCTTACTAAGGTCGCTGGTGGTTTTGATCGCGGCATAGAGTGAGCCGTGCACGGCAAAGAGCAGCACGAACAGCACGCCGGTCAGCAGGCCGTAGGGATTAAGCAGACCGATCAGGCTGCCATCATAACTGAAGTTAATGGCGGCGAAGTCGTTTCTCATCGGGATACCCTTGAAAATATTGCCGAAGGCAACACCGAACAGGAGCGCCGGAAGAAAGCTGGAGATGATGAGAGCGGTATCCCAGGATTTTTTCCATGCACTGCTGTCAATTTTTCCTCTGAATTCAAAAGAAACACCGCGCACGATCAGGGCGAAGAGCAGCAGTATCAACGCCGAGTAAAGGTTGCTGAACATCAAGGCATAGGTGGTGGGAAAAGCCGCAAAGGTTGCGCCGCCTGCCGTAACCAGCCAGACTTCGTTACCATCCCAGACTGGGCCAACGGAATTGATCAGCACCCGTTTTTCGGTATCGTTTTTTGCCAGAAATCCCGACATGAAACCGGATCCAAGCACAAAGCCGTCCAACATGAAATATACGGCCCACAACACGCCCCACAACACGAACCACGTAATTTGGTATACGGATATATCCATGAGTTATGACCTCCCTTGAACGTTGATAATGTTGGTAAGGTCCTTGTCCGGACCCATTTTGGCGTATTTAACCAACAGGTAAATATCGATGGCGCCCAAAACACCGTACAGAATGGTAAAACCAAGTAACGACAGTATTACCTGCGTGGTGCTGATCGATTTTGAAACCGCATCGCTGGTTTTCATAACACCGTAGACGATCCAGGGCTGTCTTCCCAGTTCCGCTACCAACCATCCCAGCTGCTGTGCCAGGTACGGCGCCGGTATGGCACATACCATAATCGTCAGAAACGTCCGATAGTCCGTAAAGTTCTTTTTGCGTGACAGTATGATACCTGCCAGACTGGCCAGGATCATGAAAGTGCCCAGTCCGACCATCAGACGGAAGCTGAGAAAGGTTGGAGTGACGGGCGGACGGAGTTCAACCGGGATATCCTTTAAACCTTTGATTGTGGCGTTTCCATCGTGAAATGCCAGAAAACTGAGTGCGTTGGGAACACAGAGCATCTCGACCGAGTTGCATTCATGTGACACATCCGGAAACATCAACAGATTCATGCCAACCCCGTGCCTGGTTTCCCATACCGATTCCATGGCAGCAAATTTAGCAGGTTGTGTTTTGGCAATTTCTACGGCGTGAAAATCGCCGGTCATACCCACGAGCAGGCTGCTGACAAAGGCAAAAGTTGCCGCGAATTTGAACGAGCGCTTGAAGAAGTCAGCTTCATTATTGCGGAGCAGATGCCAGGCAGAGACACCCATAACCAGGAAACCGGCCAATGCATATCCGGACATCAGCGTGTGTCCGAACTTGATCAGACCGTAGGGATTAGTGAGGACAGCCATGAAATCGCTCATTTCCGCCCGGCCGTTGCGCAGCACGTACCCGACCGGATGCTGCATCCAGCCGTTTGCCAGCAAGATGACAAGTGCCGAAACGTTGGAAGCAATGGCAGACAGCCAGATTGAAAGCGCATGAACCTTTTTGGACAGTTTGTTCCAACCAAAGATCCAGACGCCGAGGAAAACCGATTCCAGAAAAAAAGCCACCGTGGCTTCAATTGCCAGCGGTGCGCCAAAGATGTCCCCCACAAAGCGTGAGTACTCGGACCAGTTCAACCCGAACTGGAACTCCATGGTAATGCCGGTGACAACGCCCAAAGCAAAATTGATCAGGAACAATTTCCCCCAGAACTTTGTCATGCGCAACCAGGTCTCGTCGCCGGTGGTCACGTATTTCGTTTCCATCCAGGCTGTCATTATGGACAACCCGAGTGTGAGCGGAACGAATATCCAATGAAACATACCGGTTGCTGCAAATTGCAGCTGACTCAGAGTTACTACATTCATACTTCCCCCTCCTTGTGAAATTTATTACCGCAGGCTCGTGACCGTGGTAACTATTAAAAGCTTAGATCAATATTTGTGTAAGTACAGCTGATAATGGTGGTTTATGAGGAATATTTCGGCATATGTCATGATATCTGAGAATATCTGGAATTGATTTCACACCAGATCTGTTCTCTGAAATTAGCGGCAACAAACAGCACAAACAAGAGCTTTTTTATCTCTAAGATATTTACAAACCAATGTCAACACAAATATAGTGCCGCTAAATAATAATGTGTGCATATGGAATTTTATCAGACACCATCCAGGAGAATCACGGAAGTGCCAAGGGCAAGGCAGGCGGGACGGTGGCTGACAACGAGCATGGACGTATCTCCTGTGGCGCCGAAACGCTTTTTCAGTCGGGATACGACCTCACGTTCTGTTGCAGCATCCAGACCTTCGGTAGGCTCGTCCAACAACAGTATCGGGACATTCTTGAGCAGAGCCCGTGCAAGAGCGATACGGCGTGCCTCACCACCGGAGACAGAAGAACCGTTGATACCTACGGTAGTTTCAAGACCGAGAGGAAGTCCCGCTACCCATGTTTCTAGAGCGCTGTCACTGAGGGCCTGCTGGATTTGCTCATCATCTGCAGCCTCATTTCCCAGCATAATATTATCTCGAATGGTACCATTGAACAGGTGAGGATGCTGCGGGACTGCGGCGATAATGCCGACTAACGTTTCTTTTGGCACGTCACGTATTTCGACGCCTCCCACAGTAATGCTTCCCTCATAGGTGCGGAAACGGAGGAGAATTTCTATCAGGAGGCTTTTGCCGACACCGCTCGTTCCGGTCAAGACAACACTGCCGTTTGCGGGAATCGTCAAAAATAAGTTTTGCACAACCGGCTCTCCCGGAAGGTACGATGCGGTGACGTTTTTGAAACAGATTTCATTACCTGCCGGTACAGTGGATGACACATGATTGTCAGGCACCGGTATGGGAGCATCCGCCAGCTCGAAAACACGGGAAGCCGACTCTTGTGCGGCCGGCAGCAGGTTCAGTGCCGAAGGCAGCAGTCCTGCAGCTTCAAAAATGGAAGCGGAAAACAGCAGCAGCATCACCAGATTCGGTGGAGGTATCTGGTGGGAGGCAACCTGCATGCTGCCCGTCACCAACACCGCAGCAACACCGGAACCGGCAAAGAGTGCCATTCCGCCCAGGACAAGGCCATTTATCCGCCCTAAATGTTCCTGTTCCACGATCACCCGTGCAGACAAACCATCTACCGTTGCGGCCTGGCGTTCCACCGCTCCCAGCAGGATCAGCTCTTCTACCCCTTGAAGTCCTTCAGTCACCTTGCTGCGCAGTTCGGCAGCCAATACTGCGGATTTTCTGCCCGGTTCTTCCGAAAGACGGTGAACCAGCGCAGGGAGCCCTGCTCCTGCTAGCAAAAGAAACAGCAGCATCACAGCGGCTGATGGAGGGCTGGCCCAAACGAGAAAAAAGAGTGCCGCCACGATTGAAATTATTCCCACTGCAAGCGGCGCAATGATTTTCAGGTAAAAGGTTTCCAGTGCATCAACATCTGCCCGTAACCTCCCTGCCACATCGCCGCCCGCGTAACGCTCCAGACAGGCCGGAGAAAGAGGCACAAACCGCTTGAACAACCACACCCGCAGATCCGAAAGGATCCTGAAGGTTGCTGCGTGCGTTATCAATCGCTCAGCATAGCGCCCAACCGTCCTCGTAATAGCGAGAAAACGGATACCTGCGGACGGAAAGAAATAGTTAAATGACGCTCCGCTGACGCCGGAAACTGCCATTGAAGCGATAAACCAGCCGGAGAGCGCCATCAACAAGGTATTTGCAGCAATCACCACCACGCCGAGCACAATCCCTGCGACCATCCAGAACCACTGCCTCCGGGAGATTTTCAAAAATCGAACGATCTGGATCATACCGCAACCTCGCACGGCGTCAGAAAGACCGCCGAAGATACGACCCTCTCAATGCGACCGTCAACCATTTCAGCCACTCTTTCAGCTCTGGAAAGGGTCTGTTCCCGATGGCTGATGACCAGAACCGTACGCCCTGCAGCCAGCCGTTCCAAAGCCTCACACACCAGCCGCTCATTCTCATGATCAAGACCTGCTGTCGGTTCGTCCAGCACAACCAGGGTCGCGGGACACAAATAAGCCCTGGCAAGGGCAAGACGCTTTAATTCGCCTCCGGACAATCCGGCGCCGCGTTCTCCCAGGATGGTATCCAGACCATGAGAAAGATTCGTGACGAATTGACTGGCAGCAGCAGCTTCAAGCGCGCTGTTGATCTCACCTTCATCGGCATCCGGTCGCCCCAGAAGGAGGTTTTCACGCACCGTTCCCGAGGTGAAATACGGTGCTTGCGGAACCCAGGCCAGCCTGGACCTCCAGGAGTCAGGCACAAGCATTGTCAGATCCACGCCATTGATAAGGATGCGTCCTGACTCGGGTCTGGCCAGTCCCACCAGGAGCCGTCCGAGTGTGGTCTTGCCCGCGCCGCTCACACCCACCAGGGCGGTGATGCTGCCGGCCGGCAATTCCAGATCAACACCGGTAACCCCGCCCCTGTTGCCGCCATAGCGAAAAGAAACCCCCTCAATGAGAACGGCAAGAGGACCGGCTGATGGCATGAGAGACCCCGCATATCCTTCCGGTATTGGCTTGACCAGAAGCGGCATTATCCGTTCTGCGGCAGCCGCCCCCTGCATCCTGGCGTGATATGACAGTCCAAGATTACGGAGCGGCAGGTAGAATTCCGGCGCCATAAGCAATACAAAGAGACCTTCCTGAAGAGTAAGCTGCCCCCACAGAAGCCTGAAAGCCACGATTACCGCTATCACCGCCGTGCCGACAGTTGCAAAAAATTCCAGGGTAAACGCGGAGAGGAAGGCCACCCGCAATACGGTCATAGTAGCGGTACGATACTCTTCCGAAACTCGCGCCACTGTTGCCGCTTCCTTTTTTGCGGCACCGAAGATAATAAGGTCCGGCAACCCCTGAATCAGATCAAGAAGATGCCCGGCCATCCGGGAGAGGCGCCCCCACTGGCGGCGATGAAGGCTTTCAGAACCTTTACCGATGAGAATCATGAACAGAGGAATAAACGGGGCAGAAAAGAGCAGCACCAGTCCTGAGCGCCACTCGGAGGGGATAATCACGATCAGAAACATGAGCGGCAGGATCGCCGCCACGGCAATTTGGGGGAGAAATCTGGTTACGTATGGTTCCAGCTCATCAACACCCCGGGTAACAGTTTCAATCAATGGTCCGGTTTCATCTCCTGCCAGGCCGGCCGGCCCCAGGGACTGGATTTTCCGGTAGAGTTTACTGCGAACCGACTGTTTTATCAGAGCTGCGGCGGCCGATGATTTTTTTTCCAGAACATATGTGAACAGGCTTCGTCCCACAGCCAACAGAACAAGGGCTGCTGCAAACGGTATAATCTGCGCAGCACTTTCACCCTGCATAACGACACGTTGACAGGCCGAGGCCAGCAGGCTGGCCTGAGAAACTACCAGTAGTCCGATTCCGGCGGCCAATCCGATGATCGAGAGCAGGTGCCAGCGGATTTTTCTCGCCTCCGCAAGCAACCATCGCTCTGCGCTCGTGTCTCGCTGTGCGCTGTTGCCGGCACGTTCATCAGAAGGTTCAATCATAATGCGCAGCAGACATTATTCCCACTCTATCGTTGCTGGTGGTTTGCTGGATATATCATAGACCACGCGGTTGATGCCTTTCACCTCGTTGATGATGCGGCCGCTGATGCGGGCCAGATCCTCATACGGCATCGGGTACCAGCCGGCGGTCATGAAGTCTTTGGTTTCAACCGCTCGCAGTGCAACGACATACTCATAGGTACGGCCATCGCCCATGACGCCGACGCTCTTGACCGGCAGAAACACCGCAAAAGCCTGACTAATCTTGTCATAATGTCCCGATGCATAGAGCTCCTCTATGTATATGGCATCGGCCCGCCTCAGGATTTCGCAGTACTCCTTTTTCACTTCACCAAGTATCCTCACACCAAGACCTGGGCCGGGAAAGGGGTGACGCCAGACCATCTGATGAGGCAGGCCGAGTTCTTCTCCGATAGCCCGCACCTCATCCTTGAACAGTTCCCTGAGAGGCTCGAGGAGTTTGAGCTTCATATAATCCGGCAAGCCGCCGACATTGTGATGACTCTTGATATTATGGGCCTTGCCGGTCTTTGCGCCGGCAGATTCGATGACGTCCGGGTAAATGGTTCCCTGAGCCAACCAGTTCGCATCGACAATCAGTTTCGACTGTTCTTCAAAAATATCGACAAACAGCCCGCCAATAATCTTGCGTTTCTTTTCAGGATCAGTCACTCCGGCCAGAGCGGACAGAAAACGTTCCTCGGCGTCAACCCGGATTACCTTTACTCCAAGGTTTTTGGCAAAGGTAGCCATAACCTGATCGCCCTCCCCCAAGCGCAACAGGCCGTTATCGACAAAGACACAGGTCAGCTGATCGCCGATGGCGCGGTGAATCAGGGCTGCGGCAACAGAAGAGTCGACCCCCCCGGAAAGCCCGAGAATGACGGTATCACTCCCGACCTGGCTGCGAATGCGATCAATGGAATCCTCGATGATCTGACCGGGAGTCCATTGGCCGCTGCAGCCGCAAACGCTCCGTACAAACGTGTCGATGAACTGTTCGCCGCGCGGCGTATGGTTGACCTCAGGGTGAAACTGCACTCCGTAGAGGTTTCTGGCAACGTTCTGGATCGCGCAGACCGGTGCATTGGCTGTTTCCGCAACTATTTCAAAACCGTCCGGGACGCGGGCGACATGGTCGCCGTGGCTCATCCAGACCGGGCTGGAACCATCGACAAAGAATCCGTCAAAAAGCGGCCCCGGCTGCCCCACAGACAGCAGTTCGGCATGACCGAATTCACGCTTGCCGGCCGGCACCACCTCACCGCCGAAATGGCGGCTCATCAGCTGCATGCCGTAGCAGATGCCGAGCACCGGCACACCAAGCTCAAACAGTTCCTCTGCAACTGATGGGGCTCCCTCGTCATAGACCGAGCAGGGACCACCCGAAAGAATGATCCCGCTGGGAGCAAAGGTGCGGATTGCTGCGAGTTCCATATCAAAGGGGTGCAACTCGCAATAGACATGGGCTTCACGAACCCGTCGGGCGATCAGTTGGGTGTACTGGGAACCGAAGTCGAGTATCAGAATTTTCTGGCTATGGATATCAGACATGAGAATACCTTTGGATTAATTTTATTTATGCACCTGACTGAATGTTTATGGAAATAAAACAGGGAATGAGTATTTGACAACAAGATAATTTTTATCCTATTTGTTTCAAATCAATATACTATTGCTATTTTGCTGTCAACCTTTGAAAACGGACCGTAACGAGAAATGCCCCGGTTAGATGGCCCGGGGCATTTCAGTTCAGGTATGTCAGTTGCCTACGCGGTAATTGGGCGCTTCCTTTGTTATAGTTACGTCGTGAACGTGAGATTCTTTGAGCCCGGCGCCGGTGATGCGGATAAAGCGCCCCTTGTCCTGCAGTTCCTTGATGTTTGCGCAGCCGGTGTATCCCATTCCGGAACGAAGCCCTCCGAGCAACTGGTGAATGTTGGCCGAGAGCGGCCCACGCAGCGGCACCATCCCTTCGATCCCCTCCGGAACCAGCTTGACGTCCTCACCGACATCTGACTGAAAGTAGCGATCCTTGCTGCCATCCTTCATAGCGCCGATGGAACCCATACCGCGATAACTTTTATAGGTACGCCCCTGATACAGGACCGTATCGCCGGGCGATTCCTCGGTTCCGGCAAACAGTGAGCCGATCATGATACAGTCGGCGCCGGCTGTTACGGCTTTGGGAAGATCACCGGAATATTTAATACCGCCATCGGCAATTACCGGAACATCATATTTGTGCGCCATACGGGAGCACTCATGGATCGCGGTAATCTGGGGAACACCGACACCGGCCACGATGCGGGTCGTACAGATCGAGCCGGGTCCGATTCCAACCTTGATGCCGTCAGCACCGGCTTTGATCAGAGCCTCGGCCGCCTCGGCAGTGGCAATATTGCCGGCAATAATTTCCACGCCCGGAAACGTTGATTTGGCCCGGTATACGGCATCAATAACCCCCTGGGAATGACCATGAGCTGTATCAATCACGATCACGTCCACCCCGGCTTTAATCAGCGCCTCCATGCGTGCTTCCATTTCATCGGTCGGTCCAACCGCTGCGCCGGTCCGCAATCGTCCGAGGGTATCCTTGCAGGCAAAGGGATACTTCTTGACCTTCTCGATATCCTTGATGGTGATCAATCCCTTAAGGAAGCGATCATTATCAACCACCAACAGCTTCTCCACGCGAGTA
>JABBNX010000105.1 GCA_019352135.1 Pseudomonadota bacterium | reverse complement strand
ATCGCCCTGATGGCACTCGGAATCCATAAACTGAAGGCTTCGCATTCCGACCTGACCGGTGTCGGCATGTTCGCGCCGCCGGAACGCTATATTACTCTCTTCCAGACAATGGCTACCCACCGTGTCGGTGTTGTCTACAATCCAGCCAGAAGCGGCTGGTACGTGCAGTACGCCCGGCACATGGCCGAAAAGGCAGGTATCGAGCTGGTTACCCGTGAAGTATCGGCGGCACGAGATACTCTGGGCCAGTTATCCTCGCTGGCCGGAAAGGTGGATGCGCTCTGGATGCTGCCCGATGTCACCGCAGTTGCCCGGGAAACGGTCGAAGCTTACTTCCGTTTCGGCCAGGAACAGCACATTCCGGTGATCTCTTTTGCCGGCAGCTATCTTGGCTTGGGGGCTGCCGCAGTTGTTGAAATAAATCCCACCGAACTGGGGCGCCAGGGCGGCACCATGGCTGCAGCAATTCTCGATGGCAGCAATCCTTCTGCCATCCCTGTGCGATACCCGCACGGCACAGCCTACAAGACGAACAATTCGGTTCTGAAGAAGTTTGGTTCTCTCGTTGGCAAGATGAAAAAAATTCCCACGAATTAAGGGTCTGACAATGTCACCACGTGCGCTCCTGTCCCGCTTTCGTTCAAATTTCCAACTAAAACTTTTCGGCGCCTTTACCCTGCTAACCGCGCTCATCTCTATCATTTTCTGCACCCTGTACATTACCACCGAAATCCGTGAAAAACGTGAGCATGCTACCATCCAGATACGCCTGCTCACTCAGTATCTGGCCGATTCTGTCCGGCTCCCGCTGTACGCCGAGAACACCGAAGTTCTGAAACAGCTGGCTGAGGAAGCGGCCCACCGGACGGAAATCCGCAGGGTGGTTATTACCACCAATGACGGCAGAGTAGTGACGGATATCCAAAACCCGTCTACCGATACAGCCACTACTATTCTCAACGAATCAGCAGAGGTGCGTAGCATTCCCTTTGGCAACAGCCCATCTGATATGATCTCCAGCGAGAAGCACAACATTCCCGGTTCCCTCATCGGCACCGTGCGTATTGAGCGGGGCACGGGAGATCTGACTCGCATGATCCGCACCCTGGTTGCGGTTTCATCCGGTATTGCCATTGCCTTCTGGCTGTCGGTTTCACTTCTCAGCTACATGGTACTCCGGCAGGTAACCCGTTCATTCAACGTCCTTGTGCATGGCATAGATATCATGCAAGATGGCGATTTCAGCTCTCGAATCAGCATTGAATCCGATGATGAAGCCGGGCAGGCGGCCCGGGCCGTTAATAACCTGGCGAGAACATTACAGCAGCGAGGCGAGGAAAACAGCCGGCTTCAGGAAGAACGTCTGAATCTTGAACGCCAGATACTCCAAACCCAGAAGTTGGAGAGCCTCGGGGTGATGGCGGGCGGGATTGCCCACGATTTCAACAACCTGCTCCAGTCCATGTGCGGCAATATGGAACTTGCTTCGCTGAAACTTGACACTGCATCAGCAGCTCAAAAGTATATTACCAATGCGATGACCTCGGCCAAACATGCAGCCCTTCTCACCAACCTGATGTTGACCTATATCGGTAAGGGAGTAATCACCAAAAAGGAAATCAACCTGAATGGCCTGATCAGGGAAAATGTAGAAATTGTAAATTCGGCCACCTCCAGAGCGGTTTCATTTGAGCTGGGCCTTTCGCCGGAACTTCCGTTCATCCTGGCAGATGAAGCTCATATTCAACAGATAGTCATGAACCTGATCACTAATGCCGTGGAATCGATTCAGGAACAGCCGGGTTCGATTATTATCACTACCGGCACGCAGAATTGCAACCACGCATGCCTGGCGACCAGCCTGTTGAACGACAACCCGGAACCGGGGCGTTATGCATTTCTGGAGATCAGTGATAATGGCTGCGGCATGAGTGAGGAAACCCTTAAGCGCCTCTTCGACCCTTTCTTTACCACGAAATTTACCGGACGCGGCCTGGGGATGTCGGCCGTCAACGGGATAATGAGGACTCACCGTGGCGCCCTGTTTGTGGAAAGCAAGCCCGGTACGGGCACAACTTTCAGAGTGCTGTTCCCGATCCCGGAATCAGCACCGCCGGCCGCGATTCAAGCACCAGCTACTTCTCCGGCCAAAACAGAGGTTTCCCGGCAGCATGAGCTTTCCGGCATGGCTCTGGTTGTCGATGATGAAAAACCCGTCCTGAAAGTCTGTACAACAATGGTTAAACACTGCGGTTACACGGTGATTACCGCCAGTGACGGCGTTGATGCCGTTGCCAAATTTCGTGAACATGCTGATGAGATCGTTGTTGTCCTTCTGGATCTGATCATGCCCAATATGGACGGGATCGCTGCCATGAAAGAAATCTACCGCATCAGGCCGGATATAAAGGTTATTATTTCAAGCGGTTTCAACGAAGAGGAGCTGAGTGACCGCATCACCAGTCACGCCCCTTCCGGGTTTATTCGTAAACCGTACAGCCTTAATGTACTTGAGACAGAACTACGGAGAGTTATGCAAGCGGATTGATCCCCATACCGGTATCACCGGTCCTCAACTCCAATCGAAAAAGCGGCACACGCACAACCAGGTTAGACGCTCGACAACTGCCGTATCATCCCAGCTTTTCTCCTCAAAAAGCAGTATCTCCCTGCATTTATTTACATCCACAGCTTGCATAATCATTCTAAGATGCTACTATTTATACAATTAAGAGTGTGTACGTTTGGCATGGGTTATAATGCCTGGCGCTCCAATAGCAATGTTGCCCACAAGCGGTTTCTTGTATCAACAGCCTGCCAAACCTGATTACAACTACTGGTAACAAACATATTAGTAAGGGCTGGTAAAGAAACTAACAATATATTCTCAAGGAGCGTTTATGCGAATTCTTCTTACTGAATTGTTTCTTTTTTTATTCATTGTTGGTGTTTTTCCTGCTATCGGCCAATCCGCGGAATCGGAGTGGAACGAGGCCGGCGTAAGAATAGTTATTCCAGCGAATCAGAAACGTGAATATTTTCACCAGTACGACGCGTTTGCGGTATATGGCCTGCCGTGGGATTGGCACAATTCATCAGGATGGGGAGTCAAGCCGAAAGCTGATTTCTCGCTCGGGGTTCTGAGCGGCGGAGGAGAAACCAGCATTATCACTTCAGCCGGTCCCGGTCTTATTCTCTACAAGCAAGGGATCGGCTTGGCGGCTGATGTCGGCATTAATGCCGATATTCTGGGAAGACGTCATTTCGGCAAACAGGATTTCGGGAGTATGGTTTTGTTTGGAGCCTACATGGGACTTAACTACCGATTCAGTAATAACATCAAGATTGGCTACCGATTGCAGCACATATCAAACGGGCACATTTTCTATCCAAAAGGCACTCCGAACCCCGGCCTTGATACGCACTTATTTGGAATAAGTTACGCCTTTTAGAGTTGACCGTGGCGACTGCTGCCGATTTTATTATAACAGCAGCTCTATGCACGTTGATTCTTGCTTTTAAAAAGAACTGACGTGGCTCCAAATCAACCATACGTAAATTTTTTACATTTCCGAGAATGTCTTTTTGCATCGCCTTTCCTCCCCTTGTGCCCTTCGGCATGCGGAATTAAAGTAACAGCAATCTTTTCCATACGATGTGCAACAGGCTGATATCTTTCGTTTTATTTTTAACATTTTTTTGGCACATTTCGTGTTAGTTAAATCTGTTGATGTCAAATTTTCTGTGGAGGACTTATCATGAAAAAGTTTGTTGTGAGTTTATTGCTGGCAGTGACATGTATGGGACTTGGAGTTTCTTTTGCCGACGACAAGGGAATGTCCGAGACGAAAAAAGATGAATGCCTGCTTCTTTCTCAAGGGTGCAGGGATACAACCATGAGTATCCAGCAAAAGATAGACAAGCTGAATGCTGAAATCCAAAAGGGGCAGAGAGTTTACACTCCCGAGGAGCTCCAGAAGCTTCGGGACAAGCTGAAAGAAACCGATGATATGCTCAACAATCTGCTTACCGGCCCTTAACTTAACGACTCATCATTGCAGTTGATCATTCCTTTAAACAGGGGAGCAGGCTTATGCGGCCAGCCCCCTGTTTTTTTATGCAGACTCGAACTCCGTAGTATTTTTGGCATCGGCGGATTCGAAGAGTTGTTTGAGATCATCCAGGATCTCTATCCATGGCGATAATAATCCGCATGAAGGATCTTCCGGTCTGTATGGAGAAAACAGCGATCAAGAACGATATGGCGGGCAAACCAGCTATTGGAGAGCAGTTTGGTTCCGAGAAAGCAAGAGAGACGCGAGAAGGCCGGCAATGATGACACGTGCGGGTGCTCGCTCCCGAAGTGACTGCCCAGCCGTACAGCATACGGCTCCAGGTTGACGCAACTATAATCGCCCTTGGCCGCGAGGATGGTTTCCGAGGCCAGCAGGGCAGATTCGATTGCCGGCAGAATCCCCTCACCACTATCAGGGCATGCTACTCCGGCCGCATCACCGATCAGTATTGCTCCGTCACCAAAACAATGGCGCCTCCCCTCCCCCGTGTACAATCGATATGCATGCCCCTGGAGTCTGGCGGGCAAACTGTCCTGAAGTCCTGCTTGTTGTTCGATAAATGTGCAGAAGTCTTTGGTGTGGCGGACAATGTTGCCTGCATCTTTACGCCCGAAACCAATATTGAGATACTTTCCTTTCCGGAACAACCAGCCATATCCTTTCATATCCTGACAAAAATACAGGACCGGCGTGTCGGGCTGTATGCGGCATTGTTGCTCTTCAGCCGGGCTCATGGCCCATTCCGCCGCCTGGGAGGCAACGACTTTTTCGTGGCCGATTCTCGCCCCCAGAAGTTGCGCCACCGGGCAAAAATGGCCTCCCGCTCCTACCAGCAACCGCGCTCTGATATGCCTGTTTATGAGCCACCAGTCGTCTTGTCGCTGCAGAGTTGTCACCGATTCGCCAAACAGCCGACGCACGTGGCTCCGCTGCAGAAGATACTGGTCAAACTCTGCGCGCCGGATACCGTAGCTGACCGTAGCACCATAGTCGGTAGCAACCGTAGCCCCGTGCATGAGGCCGGTACGGAAACGCCGGATATCCTGAAGCACCCGCCCCGGACGGTATTCTTCGGCATCAACTCCCAGTGTTTCAAAAACTGCCGGCGTTATCCAGCCTGCACACACTTTTTGCCGCGGAAAGCTCTCTTTGTCCAGCAGCAGCACATCAAGCCCCGCTGCCACAAGCGCACCGGCACAGGTAGATCCGGCCGGGCCGCCACCGACAACGAGTACTTCACAGGTTTCCATCAGGAATCTCTGCCGAAGGCGTGCAATACTCCCGTGTCCACGGAATCCGGTTGTTGCCCGGACGCGAGAAGACAACCTGGAACAGCTGCAAAGAACCAATCGTGAAATTGGCGACACAACCTGACAGGTAAAGCCTCCACGCCCGGATAAAGGCATCCCCGAACATTTCACGTACCCTGTCGAGGTTCTGCTCAAACCGGTCAAGCCAGTTTTCACACGTTTTACCATAGTGCAACCGCAAATTTTCCACATCAACTATGGTGAACTCCCATGGTTCAAAAATAGTCATCATCTCCCTGATGGTCGGGGGATAACTGCCAGGAAACATGCGTTTCAAGAACCAGGGACTCATCGGGCGCGCACAGTTTTGACCGATAGTGTGGATCAGTCCGATCCCCTGTTCTGTCAAAGTACGGTTGATCACCGCACCGAGTTCCTGATAATGGTCAGGCCCCACATGTTCCAGCATTCCCACCGAGACAAAAGCATCATATTTTCCTTTTATGACACGATAATCATCCTCAATGTACTCGACCTGCCCCTCAAGACCTTCGGCGCGAGCTCGCTGGCGCGCATATACAATCTGCTCGTGCGAGATATTGTATGCTTTTACCGTTACCCCGTAATGTCTGGCCATGTGGCGTGCCTGTGCTCCCCACCCACAGCCCGCTTCAACCACGGTTTGTCCCGGTTGCAGACGCAGTTTGCGGCTGACCAGATCCATTTTTGCAACTTGGGCGGTCTCCAGCGAAGCGTGCTGATCAGGAAAATATGCGCACGTATAGAGCATTTCCGTATCCAGCCACAGGCGGTAAAAGTCGTTGCCGATATCATAATGATGATGAATATTGCAGCGCGATCCCGAAAGGGAATTAAGGTTTGGCTGGTGGCGACGATATGCATCGGGATCGGACGTGCGCTTAAACCTTGTTGTACAGGTCATGGACCGATAGACAGTTTCCATGAATCGAACCAGATCTCCTTCTATCTCGATCCGTCCGGCGCAGTAATCATCGCCAAAATTGAGGAGCGGATTCGCCAGAAGACGCAACAGGGTTCCCCGGTCATGAATCACCATACCAACAGCGGCGGCTGGCGCCATGTCCGCAACGTTCACTCCATCCCACAGGATAATCCGCACCTCCGGATCACCAATTGCGTGCAGGAAGGTACGCGCCACCCATCTATCGAAGCCAAACACCCTTTCTCCGTTTTTAGCTCCGCAGTACGGCATATTGAGTGTAGCGACAAATGCTTTTTTATCGGGAATATTCATATACCACCCTTCTCTGCTGTGGCATGCGCGCCCTGCAGCAGTATGGCGGAAGTTGATTATGATGGTTAGCAGACAACTACTTCAATAAAAGCCGAATTTTTTAGCCAGATTCATGCCACTATTCATGGCTATTATGCTGCGACAGACGGAATGGCGCTATATTCTCTGGACGTTTTCCGCCTGAAGACCTTTTGGCCCCTTGACGACGTTGAACGACACCCTCTCACCCTCGACAAGTGATTTGAAACTGTCACTGACAATCGCGGAAAAGTGGACAAATACGTCACTACTGCCATCTTCCTGCTCAATAAAACCAAACCCTTTGCTGTCATTAAACCACTTCACCGTGCCTGTTGCCATTGTGTTCTCCTTTGTGCTGTTGGTAATTTCTCTGATGGCAGAAATATTTTCTGCCTATTAAAACAGGATGACCCTGGTCATGCCGGATAACGTCTCGAGCCTACGCAAACACGGCATGACCGGCAAAATTGAATAATCTGCCAAGATGCTCCTCAACCTGCCCGCAAAATTCACTCGGTAAACTTCCTGAGCGGAGCGTATGCAGTGTTATCTCGGGCGGACAGAAAAAACGAGCCGCAGCAAGTGAAAATCCAGTGCCTCTGCTCGTGTACCCCTGCATGGCACCGCATTTCCAACTCCCGGACACGTAACGGCGGAGGCACGTACTATTGGTAAATACCGCTATTCCCCCAGGCAGACATACCTGGCCGCCATGGGTATGGCCACACAAATAGAAATCAACACCGCATCGGGATGCTTCCTCTGCTATCTCCGGCGAATGTGACAGCAAAATGATGCACTGGTCGGAGGCTGCCTTCGATAGCGCTTTTTTCAGATCGTGGCATTTATAAAAATGAGGGTCATCAACTCCCGCCAGCACCATTTCTGCCGTACCACGCTGCAACAGGGCCGCTTCATTCAGCAGCATCTGCACTCCCATCCGTTCCAATTGCGGGACCATTTCCAGAAGATCGTGGTTTCCCAGAATACCAAAAATCCCGTCCCGAGCGGAAATGGAACGAATGACCGGCGCGAGGCCCTCAAGGAGGTGTTCGAAATAGTCACCTGACTCTTCAAAGCTGAAATCTCCGGTCAACACAGCAAGGTCGCAGGGGAGCGTTTCAATTATGCGCATGATGCCTTCCCCTCCATCAACGAGCCCGTCAGCGTGCATATCCGAGAGATGAAGAATGGTATAGCCATCAAAGGCGGCAGGCAGGTCCGGCAGGTACACTTCGTTGCGTTCCAGCCGGTAGTCGAGGCAGTTTCGGCGGGCACGTCCCTGGAAACCGGTACATTTGAGCAGATTATCAACAGCAGCGCTGATTGCCCGCATATCCCCATGACGTTCGGAAGTCGACGCCGCACCGGAGAGTGCCAAAGACTTTTCCGTCTGCAGGCGCAAGCGTGTTTTACGATAATCTCTATCTTTTGTACTCTCGTGAATCATAACGTATCTCTCCAATAGGACATCGTTCAGCTTTTGCACGGCCTGTCCTGGTTCTGCTGCCGGTGTTTAAAAAACGCGGGTAAATCTCAAAAAAAACATTTGCTGAAACCAAGTTCATGAATTGCCCGTCGCATGCTATCGGTCACGTTTACCAGCATCGGTTCAATGCCCCGGAGTCTGGCACATTCCATCCACACATTCAGAAGCTGCAACCCGCTTGTATCTGTCTCTTCAATCCGACCGCAATTTATGTAAAGGCTCTTTTCTCCTTCTAATTCCATGCGATTTAGTGAAACAACCAGCGACTCAATATTGTCTGCCACTCCAGTCATGGTCCAGTCGCCCTCAAGGTGGGCCTCCGCACCTGCCATACGGACAGCCATATATGCCTCCATTTCCACTGACTGTAATCCTCAACGTACTTGTACAGCATTGCGGGTTCATATCTTATGCCAAGTACTATTGCTTAAATTACCCTGTTATATTAGTCAGTTATGATTATTTTGTACAATAATGGCGGTGCAACATATAGTGTAAACTCAAAAACAATGTGGCAGAATACCGGTAACAAACTGAATTACTTCACATTTTAATTCAAGTTACTATTATTGCCCACAGCACTGTTTCTTACATTTTCAAATAGTCACATCATCCGTTAAATACCGTCAATTCAAAACATAGCTGTTTCTAATATAGCGCTTTTGGCGGAAGATAATTGACTGCCATCTGCAGATATCCGGCCCTTTTCAGTATTCGTTCTGCATACCGGTAGCTCTTGCCAGGTGGTGCAGTCCCGCCGTTATACCGCGCCAGTGCTTTTTTCTTGTTACCGTTGGTATCGATCAAAAGAGCTCGGAGAATCCTTTCGGCCTGACCGGCCTGCCCGAACAGATCCTTTGGCACAGCCCCCCAATCGGAGGCTTTAACCTGCCAGGCTCCCTGTTCTCCGGCCTGCCCCAGTGCCACCGGATTACCACGGCTTTCTTCAATTGCAATACTGATCAACAAGTTTGCCATTGGGCTATGCCTGACTGCTGTGACCAATGCCGCCGGATTGGCGACTCCATGGTCAGCAGCAAAACGTATCCGCAGTTCATGAACAATATCCCGTATTTCAAAATGTTTAACGGCCGGTTTTGCCATGCGGGTGTATATATCTGCCTCTATACCTGCTACCTTGCCGACAGTAGCAGCAACAACAAGAGAAAACACCCCAAGCATTGCTGTTGTAAGCGGCAGGTAATACCCATCGCACATCTTTGAAATATTTCTGGGCAAACTGTTTCGTATGAGCGTCAAAACTATCTGAAGGTTCATATTCACCCCTCCCGCCAGACACATTCTTGCCGACCGCATTTCAAATCACAGTTACAGTAACAGCACGGCGAGTCTCCGTCTGACTGCTGAATTACACGCTCAAGGTCGCACAGTTTTGCATTTCCTATTTTGATGGCGTAATGCCTGACAGCAGTATTGACCCCATTGATATTCATTGATTTCGCTCCTTTTTTTCATGTGATTGACGAACGTCATCCGTTCGGAATGGACCACATCCGTTGATACAATCCGGTTCTGTACCCGGCACGGGACGCCAGCTCTTTGGAATGGTTCAACATCTTTTCTGCCGAAGCAATTGCTGTCGAGAGCACGCGCGCAGACACGGCAGGTGAAACGGAATGTATCAGGCTGATAATGGTCATCCATTCTGCCAATTCTTCAAAACGCTCCTTGTTGAACCACTCTATGCCTCTGCTTTCGTGAATATTCAAAAACTCACGGCAGGCGGGTGTTGAAAAAGCTCCCGTCAAGCCTGCTGATATATCCGGAAGCGACAGCAGAGCAGAGAGGAGCCGGACCCTGTGCATGGCACCACCCTGCTCCAGCATCCTGCGCAGAGAACAATCAAGGCCGTACTGCTCCAAAGCCCCGGCTTTTGTGCCATACATCAGCACCAGGGCCATGAGCACCCTGCTGTCTTCTGCAGAGCTGAGAAGCGTGGTTAGCCGTCCGCAAAAAAGTTTGGCCGCTTTTACTGCCGGCTTTAGTTTCATCAACTTCGTACTATGCTCAAGTCGCGCTATAACGTTATTGAGCATTTCATCCAGTCGATACGCGTGTTCCTGCCCGTCCTCCAGTCGATTCATTTCGGAGAAGAATTCTCGTACTGATGAGGCGGAAGAGTTTATTACCTCTGAACATTGATCAGCCTGCAGCAGCTCGATTGCCGTCTTAAATGACGTATTCAGAGTTTCATAGCGCAGCTGTTTCAGTTCATCCTCCAGGCTTTCCACCCCCCTGCCACCGAGAGAGAGACAGAGCCGGTTCCAATTTCCCTCGCTATCGTCACGGATTTCACGAAAATCCAGAAATACGTAAAACTGATACTCCTTTAATTCGACGTAAAGCCCGTAATCATGCAGCTCGCAACCATTGCGCAGGTACGTCAGTCCCTTGATCTGATCACGAAAAGCACAATACACACCTTCTTCTCCGGTAAGACCAAGCGCTTCACCCAGCGTTGTCCGCCGGATTTCCTGCGCATCATCACCGGTCTTCACCGCAAAGCCCGCTGATTCCCTGATCCATCCCGCAGCAGTGGAAAAGCTGTTGTGATACATAACCAGTGACCGGTGGTCTCCGGTCCGGTTTGAATAGGCAAAGACATTCTCGTTGATACAGTCGCAGCCGGAGAAGTCGTAGAGCATGAAATTCTCGGAACCGGAAAACAACCAGCGGCGGCGCAACAAAGGAAAAATCCACAGTTCGTGACCACCCACCAGACCTTCATCAACCTGTTCATCCCAGTAGGCACGCTTATACTCCATGCCATACTTCTCATGAAAACCCTCAATTTGGCCGTGCCCGAACATCGGTAACCCCGGCATGGTAGCTAGCAACACGCACGCACCGAAGTATTTGTCCTGAGAGCCAAACTGCTCAACGGCCGTTTTCTCATCCGGGTTATTCATAAAGTTGACGAATCGTTTGAGAACTTCGGGGTTGAACTCCAGAACGTTTTTAATCGTATGACGATATTTGTGATTCTCTTCCATCTTGAGCATATTCATGAAGGCGCTGTTATAGACCCGGTGCATTCCCAGCGTCCGGACAAAATAGCCTTCCATCATCCAGAACGCTTCTGCCAGCAGCAACGTGCCGGGGGCCTCTGCTGCCACCCGGTCCACAACTTCACGCCAGAATTCAACAGGAAAGGCGGCGTCAAACTCCTCTTTAGTCATACCATGCTCTGATCGTGACGGAATACCGCCTCCATGTCCACGCAGGGGAAACCAGAGGCGCTGGTAATGTTTTTTTGCCAGAGTCATGGCGGCGTCAAAGCGGATAATCGGGAAGTTACGGGCTACATGCAAGATTGTCTGGATAACAGCCTCGCGCACCTCGTGGAGCAGATAATTGAGTTGGGCAGTGTCATTCCAGGGAATGCTGGTGCCGTCATTACCGTGGTACATGTAGCGGGTACGGCCATTACGTCGGTCATAATATTTGAAGGCGACTGCTGCGTCATGCTTGGTCCAGTAGCCATCCTCTACTTGGATACAAACAGCACTGTCGTGCGACAAATCTTCGCCGTTAAATTGATACGCAGGGAAAGGGAGATAGTCGGTCTGGACAAACCAGTCCGGATGCTGAATCACCCAGCGGGAGTAGATACCGGTATGGTTGGGAACCATGTCACTTGCCAGACGGATGCCGCGAAGGGCGGCTCGTTCCCGCAAGATGGCTAGCGCTTCCCAGCCACCCAGATCGGCAGCAACTTCATAGTCGTAGAGTGAATACGCCGAGGCAATTGCTTCCGGATTACCGCAGATTTGCTTGATGCGCTGCGAAGCCGGCGAGCGCTCCCACAGGCCGATCAGCCATAGTCCGGTGAACCCCCTTGAAGCCAGACGGTCAAGCTCGGCATCGGGAATCTGGTCGAGACGGGTGATGGGATAGCCGTAACTGCGACTTAATTGGTCAAGCCAGACATACGCCATCTTGGCCATCAGTACGACATTGGACATCCAGTCGGCATCCGGAGAGAAGCGCTCATACTCCGGATAATCAAACCCTGCAAAAACGGAATCTCCACGCCTTCCGGCGGATTTCCCTGCATGTTTGAATTCAAGCACCGGCGGTGGCCCCGGTTCACCGCTCCACCCTCGCTCGCGCTCTTCCTCAAGCAGGATATCAAGAGTCGTTGCCAGCTCATCAAGCAGTTCAGGGGGCAAAACCATACTCCATGCGTCGCGCACAAAGCGGATTTGCCCCGACAGCGAATCAGGCGCGGCCTTAATAGGCGCCAGGAGTGCCGCACCCAGCGTCAGTCCCAGCAGCGTTATGTACGGGCTCTCGACCAATGTAGCAGAGGTTTTTGTAACAATGGCCTTGTATGATGAGGTCTGTACCAGTTCCTGATCATCAATAATATTGCGAAAACTGATTGTGGCAGGATTTTCAACGGCTATATGCAGCAGCAGCATCTCC
>JABBNX010000104.1:11396-12595 GCA_019352135.1 Pseudomonadota bacterium | reverse complement strand
GGGTGTTCGTCGACGAACACCCTCACGACGCAAGACAAATACTACAGCGATTGAGGTTCAGGATTGTAGGTGATTTAAAGTTTTCAATCACGCGTTGCATCTCAAATATCAGTTCGCGTGCCTTGAATGGTTTCGACACATAGCCGTCAAACCCTTCTCGTAAAAATTCATCCTTCTCCCCACGCAGCGCATAGGCGGTCAAGGCAATAACCAGCTGGTGACGGTCCGTTCCCAGCTCCTTTTTGCGGATTGCCCGAAGGGTATCAACGCCATTCATTACCGGCATCTGGATATCCATCAGCACAAGATCAAACATGCCATTTTTCAGCGCTGTAAGGCATGAAATACCATTCTCCGCCGACGTAACGTCGTGACCTAGTTTGCTGAGAAGTTCAACCCCGTATTCGATGTTAACTGGTTTGTCTTCGACAAACAATATCCGCAACGGAACCCCATCCCAGGTTATCATCGATTCGGCATTGGTGTCGTCCTCCGCGATATCCATTTGAGCAACATAGAAAGGAAGGATCACCGTGAAACAACTGCCGATGCCTTGTGCGCTTTCAACGGATATGCTTCCACCCATGAGTTCCGACAGGCTGCGGCAGATGCTCAGGCCAAGGCCAGTACCACCGAACCTGCGAGTGGTAAAACCTTCAGCCTGGGCAAACGGTTTGAAAATCAAGTCAAAGGCATCGCCGGAAATCCCGATGCCGGTGTCTCGAATCTCAATCTGCACGACCACTGAGGAGGTATCGCATTGTTCAAGAACACTCGCCGAGATGGTGATACTCCCCTGTACCGAGAACTTTACGGCGTTCCCCAACAGGTTCATGAGTATCTGCTTGACCCGCAGCTGATCTCCCACCAGAAGATGGGGGACTTCCGAAGTCACATCCACATTCAGAGCAAGCCCTTTTTCATGAATGAGAGACTTTTGCATCAAGACACAATCATTGATGCAGCTATGAAGACTGAATTCTTCAAATTCTATCTGAACCTTTTTGGCCTCGATCTTGGAGAGGTCAAGGATGTCGTTGATCAGGGACAGCAGGTTGTTTCCGGACACTTCGAGATTCCGAACAAAGTCCATCTGTTCTTCCGTCAGATCCGTCATCTTCAGCAGCTCGGTCATGCCAACTACACCGTTCATGGGGGTGCGGATTTCGTGGCTCATGTTGGCCAGGAACTCGCTCTTG
>JABBNX010000104.1:0-11386 GCA_019352135.1 Pseudomonadota bacterium | reverse complement strand
TCTTGGCATTGTTGGCGGATTCGGCCGCGACTTTGGCACTACGGAGTTCTCTTTCCGCCTGTATCCGCTCCGTGATGTTCTCATGTGAAATCACCGCATACGTGACGCCGGAAAGAGTGAACCGGTTTGCACGGCAGATAAACCAGCGTTCCGTATCAGGTGAATGGCAGGGATATTCCTTAACGAATTCCGGCTGGGTGCCGGTCATTACGCCTCTGATACCTGCGACAATTCCCTCGATATCCTCCTTCTCGTCTTCCGAACGCACTTTGCATGCGCCCAGATAATTGTCACCTTCGCCGTATGTCCCTTCAAAAGAATTATTTTCAACAGCGAATGTATTCCAGGCGCGATTGGTGATGATGATTTTGCCATCATTGTCAATCACGCAGATATGGGCGCTTAGCCCGTCAAGCGTGGATCTGGCAAACTGTTCCTGCACCCTGAGAGCAGCCTGTGTTAGTTCGCCCGTAGTGATGTCCTTGTCTGTGCTTTTCATGAGCTCTCCGGTTAATCACAGCAGTAAGCTCGGACTTTATAGAGCAGTTAAAATTAAGATTTTAAAACGTCGGGTTCAAGAAATCAGCTTCAGTGTCCGCAGTTCATCCTCAAGCTTCTGCAACCTGATCGGCTTGACAAGATATGAATTGGCATCCGACTCGTAAAGTGACTTCATGACGGTGCGAGGATCATCCAGGGCAGTAGTCATGATGATCTTGACCCTGTCAGAATGGGGAATGTTCATGTGGTTTTCCATTTCCCGGATTTCCAGCACCGATTGCAATCCATTGGTTTCCGGCATCATTATGTCCATTAAAATCAGGTCATAGGGGTTGTTGGTTTTATGGGCCAACCGGAACTCGTCTATTGCCTGTTTACCGTTAACTACCGCATCAAAGGTGCCATGGATGGAAATCATTTTCTCCATTATGAAGCTGGAAGCGGGGTCGTCCTCTACTATAAGACATTTCATAAAGGCCATCTCTCCTTGTTTGTTACTACATTATAAACTTCGTTGTAAAAGATCGACCTAACCCTGCAAGTTATCGTATGTCTCCTCAAACAGTGCCCCGGTTTCCTTGAAGGCATGCAAGACCGCAGGGTCAAAATGCTCAGGAATGGTCCTGCCGTCCCCCAGCGTTATTATCCTGTACGCCGTATCATGGTCAAAGGCCGCCTTGTACGGACGAGGACTCCTGAGCGCATCGTAGATATCGGCAATGGTTGTTATTCTCCCCTCAATCGGTATCTGTTCTCCGACAAGGCCACGGGGATAGCCGCTGCCATCCCATTTTTCATGGTGAGTGAGTGCTATGCTGCGCCCGATTTTCAATTTCTCATTTTTCCCAATAATCATTGTTCCAGAATACGTATGTTCCTTCATTTCTGCGAACTCCTCATCCGTCAATGTACCGGTTTTTTTGAATATCTCGGGAGGAGAATGAATTTTTCCTACATCATGCAATATCGCCTGGAGTTGTATGGATTTAACAAAATTGTCATCAAGCCCAAGCTGAGATGCAATTATTGCTGAGAATTCACCAACCCTGAGGATGTGGTTACCGGTGTCTTCATCATTTGCCTCTGCTGCCCTCGCAAGTGCATAGATGGTATAGGTGAGCGCCTCCCCTGTAGCTATGGTTTGTTGTGTCAGGCTTGCCTCAACACGTTCACGTATTTCAATATCCTTTCGCAGTTCGATGGAACGTTCCTCAACAATATGTACAAGATATTCATTCTGCTGCCGCAGTAGTGCCTCTGACCGTCCCTGGCAGATGTGAACGCCGATCCTGGCATGTACTTCGTCAAGCTGAAACGGTTTGGTAATAAAATCCACCCCTCCGGCACGGAATCCGCGCATTATGTCTTCTGAAGTGCCCAGGCCGCTCAAAAAAATGACCGGTATACCTTTGAGTTTAGGATTCTGCTTGATCCTTTCACATAGCTGGATACCATCCATTCCCGGCATTAAGATATCCAACAGAATAATATCAGCCGGCTCCCTGACAATAGCCTCCAGAGCCTCCGCGCCATTGGTGAACGGAAAGACATCGTTCCCACTGTCTAATAACATCAGGTTCAAAACATTAAGAACGTCCGGCTCATCGTCCACAATAACAATCCGTGCTTTTTGTGATACTGATGGATATACAGACGTTGTACTCATATATTGCCGCTCAAAGTCCAGGCTGACCATATCATTCGACATCACAACCCTACAGTAACTCTGCGGTTCCATGCAGGCTGCAACGAAAAGAAAAGTTGAAAGAACTGCCGCTGTCTGCATCGTTTGTGACGTTAATGTTTCCTCCCATCATTTCTACCATCCGCTTGGCGATTGCCAATCCGAGTCCGATACCATCATAGGTTCTGCCGCTGGAATGCTTTACCTGTACAAATGGCTCAAATATTTTTTCGCTGAACCCGGTAGGAACTCCGGGACCCTGGTCGTGGACGCAACAGCAGAAACGCGAACTAAAATCCCCTAATGACTCTTCAGTGATTGAAATGCGCACTTCGCCATCGGAGGAGAACTTGATCGCATTCCCGATCAGGATGCTGAAAATCTTATGTACGTATGCAGAAGGCCCATTCAGACGGTCGGAAACATCGTCGGCAATGCTCAGTACGAGCTTTATTCCCTTTAAGCGGGCTGAATCTTTCTGGGATTCAAGAACGGCTTGCGTCGTACCACGCAGGGAAAAATGTTCCGCAATAGTACTGTCAGTTCCATGGTCGAGTTGGACAAAGCTCAGGATGTCATCGATAGTCGAGGTTAAACAGCCGGTATTTTCTTTCATCAGGTTAATAAGTTTCCGCTGTTCGCCGTCGGGGTTCTGGCTCTCCAGAAGATCGGCAAGCCCCATCATGTTATGCGATGGGGTACGCAGTTCATGACTCACAATAGAAAGAAAATCACTCTTGGCCTGTTTGGCGCTTTGTGCCTTGCGACGTAAAGTAACCAGTTTGCTGATTCGTAACTCCAACTCTTCCTGATTGTACGGTTTTGCCAGAAAATCGTCCGCACCGAGTTTAAGGGACCTTAGCTTTTCATGATGGTCGGTTGTCATGACAATAACCGGAATATCGCTTAAGTACGGGTTGCTCTTTAATTGAACGAGCACCTCGAATCCATCCATCACCGGCATATGCAAATCCAGCAGCACAATATCAATATCAGGATTGAACACGATCACTTCCATGGCTTCCCTGCCGTTGGTCACCGCAGTGCACAGTGCTCCGTTACTTTCAAGCATTTCGGACAACATTTCCCGGCTCGTCATATCGTCTTCGACAACTAATACCTTGATTTCAGGAAGCATGAATTCTCCTCGTTCGGGCTTAGAATAAATAATTAAAAAGTAACAATATAAAACTTGGTGCAAGTGACATGTTTGGAATTGCCAAATTCACTCACCTCTTTGAAATGAAATCGCGGTAAACAAGCCAGCATATTTACCGGTTGTTTAACGCTGCCAAACGTTCACCGATTTCACAGGCTACCACGGCATAATCTTCGGCTCCCCTGCACCCCGGCATATAGGCGCGAACAGGCTGACGATGGGCAAAGGATTCGGCAAGTTTGATATCGGTGCGGATTCCGGAAAGCATTCTTCCTTTTCCAAATTGATGGGACACTCCATCCGTGACGCTGCGGTGTTGTCCGATACGGCGATCCAGCATGATCGGCAGGAGGGCCAGTAATTTCAAGTCAGGGTTAGGTCCTGACGCCACCTTGAAAAGGACTCGAGCCAGATTGCGTATCCCTTCTCCGGATAGATGATGGGGAACAAACGGAACCAGAACTCTTCCGGCTGCGCAGAGGGCGTTCATCAGGAGGTTGTCAAGCGAAGGGGGCGTGTCTATGATTATAAGGTCATACCGATCCGTCAGCCCCTCCTCACGTAAAGCTCTGGCAAGACGTGTCGGATCACCGTCACCGGAACCGTGCTCAAAGAGTGGATTGGCCGGTATAAGATACAGGTTGGGCCAGGCGGTCGGATACACGGCATCGGTCAGACGGAAACCGTCAGACTGAAACAGACTGTGAATCGTTGGGGCATCCTTTGCCGGGGCAATATCAAGTCCTACTGCACAATGTCCTTGGGAATCCATATCAATCAGCAATACACGTTGGCCTTGGGCCGCAAATTCAGCGGCAATATTGACCGATGTAGTTGTTTTGCCGGTACCGCCCTTGCGATTGGTCACCACAATTATTTCAGCCAAACTACTCATCAGAACAGCTCGATTTTATTATTAGAGCCGCCCGTTGCCGGTGTGTTGACGCCCAACACCGCATTATGTGCTGTCCGCTGTTCCTGCATGACATACCTGTCCTTCAACTCTGCGAGATGGTCATTTAATCTCTTGGCCGGAGATTCTCCCTTGCCTTCCAGCCAGAGAAGTGTCTGCTGTGCAAACTCACTCTGGTAGTCAAGTCCATTATTGACATGCTCCAAGCGCTGCCGCAGAACATCCTGAAACTGTATTTCGCCCAGAACAATGGAAACCTCTTCGACTATGATCCGGTTGGCCTCATCAATACCTTTGATCATGTCTTCAAGGTGGATCGATGCGGTTTTGAATCGTTCTTCAATACTCGACAGATTTCCAGCCAGACTGGTGAACTTGTGAGAATTTTCATTTTCAGCAATTGTTCGTCGGGCATTTTGTGTCTCAATTTGCGCCTGTCCGGCAACCCGCGTGATTCTGTCGTCGATCTCTTTTGCCGTCGTGTTAGCCTGGTTGGCAAGCTTTCGTACTTCATCTGCCACAACAGCAAACCCTCTGCCCGCTTCTCCGGCGCGGGCTGCTTCAATTGATGCGTTGAGCGCCAGCAGATTGGTTCTGTCCGCAATATCGGCAATATCATTTACCAAGGGACGCATCTGTTCCATCTCATCAGATAGTCTTTGAATTCGAACGAGGTTATCTCCCAATTGCGCGCTCTGACTGCCTGAGAAGGCATTCAACGCCTGAATGACCTGCTGGTTTTTAAGTACCTGTTCATGGGTAACCGTGATCAATTCACTGCTTTTTTCGGAAGAAGATCCGATCCGGGCAACCTGAGAGCTAGTTTGTTCATGAATAGTCACCATCCTTCCGACTACCCCCAGCACCGCCGTTTCAGTCTGCACTATCGCCTCCCGCAATTGATTCCCGAGCACGGCGTTATACTGGGAAAGGTCCGAGACGGTCTGATGGTAGTTCTCCCTGATAAAAATATGCTGACCCGAACAGAGGTTGTGTATCTGGTTGGTGTCGTGACAGATACTCGACAGGTGTTTTCTATAGATAAAGGCTACAAGTACAAAGGTCGAAAATGATGCCATTGCCCCGGTCAGGGCAATATCAAGTCCATTGGGTAGGCTTACCAGCTTGTCGACCAAAGGATGAAAAAAATAGGCGCACACGGATATAAGAACAATCGTACATACCGTGGTTATAAGTGCTCGTGCGAGTCCTGTAGGGGCATCCAGAATCTTGCCCGGAAGGTTTAGATCTATTTTCATGGTTTATGCTCCCGGCAGGACTTGTTTGATAACTTTGACCAAATCAGGACCTGTAATTGGCTTTACCAGCCAGCCTGTGGCACCATGCTTTTTCGCCTCATCCTTCTTCTCTTGCTGGCTCTCCGTTGTGAGCGCCAACACAGGGATAAAACGAAAACCGGGGAGGGTGCGGAGGTTCTTTATAAACTCCAGTCCTCCCATATTCGGCATATTGATGTCGGTTATAATCAGATCGGGCTTGATACCGCTTTTAAGCTGATTCAGAGCCAGCAAACCATCCCCTGCAGACTCAACTTTGAACCCACTCAGCTCCAGACCTGACTTGAGGCTTAGCCTCATTGTCGCGGAGTCATCTATTACCATAATGGTTTTTGCCATGTTGTTATCTCCTCTGATCCGATCTGTAGGAACCTAACCCCTCCAAACCTCCCCTTATCAGGGGAGGCTTAAAGTCCCCCCCTGACAAGGGGGGCTAGGGGGTTGGTTTTATACTGTTTTCAATGCCGTATCCAGCCATGCAGCCAGAAGTTCGTCCTTCGGTCTGGCAAAAATTGAACATTTTGCCGCCATCAATACCTGTAGGTTCGCCGGGTGCAGGTGGGAACACTCAGAGAGGTCAATTTTCCCCTTCGGGTGTTTTTGCAGCCACTCCAGCAAACTTTCTGCGTCCTCGCCCTCCGCCATGTCACAAAAAACAACACAATTTTTCTTGAATGTTATCGACATCAGATAATCTCCTTCATATCAAGCACCATCAACACTGAACCGTCTCCCAGCAGGGCGGAACCGGTGTAGGCTGATAGTCCTGCCAATACGCCGGTCATCGGTTTGAGAATGATATCCACCGTCTCACGGAAGTCATCTACAAAAATCCCGACCGATTCGCCACCCAGACTGACAATTAAGACGGCAAGTTCATCCTCTTCATTCGCCTTGGGTGGATCATGCTGGCCAAGTAGCATGTTCAGTGACTTGAGCGGTACAATCCGTCCGCGCAGCACTGTCGCCTGGTTTTTCTTGATGGTACGAATGTCAGCTCGCGCTATCCGCACCGTTTCTACAACAATGCCCATGGGCACGCCAAAGATCTGATTGTTCGATTCGACGATCATGACGTTGGTTACCGCCATGGAAAGCGGCAAAGAGAGGCGAATGCACGTTCCTTTGCCGTTCTCGCTCTCCAGATGGATGGAACCGTTTACTTTCTCTATGGCGGTTCTGACCACATCCATGCCGACGCCGCGGCCGGATAGGTCGGAAACAACTTCAGCCGTTGAAAAACCGGCGGCAAATACCAGATTTATCGCTTCCTGGTCGGTCAGTCGCTCCAGCCGTTCCTCATCAATGATGCCCTTCTCGTAAGCAAGGCGCTTGATAACAGCCGGATCAATGCCCTTGCCATCGTCCCTGATTTCAATCACGACCCTGTCTGCTTCCTGGGTTGCGCGGATAACAATGGTGCCTGCGGCTGGTTTGCCTTGGGCGCGGCGCACATCCGGCATTTCAATGCCATGGTCCAGACTGTTCCTGACAATATGCACCAGGGGATCGCCCAGAGACTCAATGACATTCTTGTCAGCTTCGGTTTCCTCACCTTCCAGGATCAGAGTGACCTCCTTCCCCAGTTTGTTTGACGTATCGCGCACCAGGCGTGGAAACCGCTGGAATACGAACGAAACCGGCATCATGCGGACCTGCATAATGGAATCCTGCATCTCCTCGGCAATACGGTTGATGACCGCGTATTGAGACTTGATTTCACGGGAGAGCTCACGCACGCCGAACACGGTCTCGGCACGTCCGGCCAGGTACGGCAGGGCGTTCTTTGCCACCACCATTTCGCCGATCAGGTTCATGAGACGATCAATCTTGGCTTGGTCAACCTTGATGCTCTTCGGTCCGACATAGGCATCTTCGGAGCGGCGCCCGTATTTAACGGCAGCGTCGGCCTGTGGTACTGCAACTGTTTCAGGCATGTAAATCGTATCAGACGTGTCGGGCTGATCAGCCTTTGGAGTCTGCTCAAACTGACTGTCGAGCCAGCGCAGAAGTGGCACTGATGTCTGTTGTTCAAGAGATTCATTTAGTGCAACGTCCATACTTGCCACAAGTTCTGTTGAAACTATTGCCTGTAAGCAGCCGGATAAAGAGGCTGCTACCGATTTGAGCCGTCCTGCCAGCCAGGCAACATCATTCGGCATGGAGAGTACTTCACGTTGAGCTGCAATAAGTGCGGTCACTTCCGGGGTCTGTTTAGCCGGTTTAAACCGGGGCGTTACCGCATCCCCGTCTTGTATGGGAGTAGAGGCATCAAGCTCGTGCCAGTCAGGATGAGTCAGAGTGCGCAGTGAGATGATGATAACCTCCTGCACAACGACATTTTCAGGTTCTTGTTCAGTCACAAGAAGCAGCCAGCGTAACGCTGCCGAAAGCCACAAATCAGGGTTCGACAGCTCCAACATGCTTCGGGTTGCACGCGTCAAACCTACCATGTTACCTGATTGCAACAGTCCTAAGGCATCGGCGACGAAATCTTCATACACCGGGCCACCATTAGGATCTCCATGGGGCAGAATGAAAAACCGCCCGGGAACCGGAATGATCCTGACCTGATCTGGTACATAGCGGTAGTATTCCTGGAGTTCCTCCAGCGACGCCGTGCTGAGAACGGTGAAATCAAGAATACAGCAGAAGGGATCCAGTTCGGCCAGTGCTGGCCAGACATGGCGGGCCGCAATGCCTCCCCAGAGAATCCCCGGAGTCTGTCGTGCCTGGAAGAAAGGGTCATCACCTTGAAAAAAGCACTCTTCACTCGGACTGTACTCAATCCAGTGCAGTGTTTCGCCTGAAACGGCCGCACGGTAGGCTGTCATCCTGATCTCTTCAGAAAGATCTGCCAGCGGCAGCTGGCTGGCAGGATTGGAATTCTGAGGCTGGAGCGGCGTCGCAACTGCACAAGCGACTTCATCGCTGCTTACTATCACCACGACGATCAACTGGCGCAAATCCGCAGCCAGACGAACGGAATTGTCAATGTGTTTCGCGTTTGTACTGCCATGTTTTTCAATTTCATCACACAGCATCCCGACGAAATCCATGGCATCCAGCAAGCGGTCCGCCAAAAGAGGAGAATAGGCAACCACTCCATTGCGCACGGCATCCATCAAATCTTCTCCCGCATGCAGAACACGGGTCAATTCAGGCAGGTCAAATAGGCCGCTGTTGCCTTTCAATGTATGGACAAAGCGAAAAAGTTCTGTCATCAGCTCGCTGCTGGCCGGATCCTTCTCCAGCTGCATCAGTTTTTCACCGATACCCTGCAACGACTCTCTGGATTCGGAAAGAAATTGTTCAAGTAAAGGGTTCAAGGGTGGACCTCCCCGAGCAGCAGGCGGCAATTAGTCAGCAACTCATCCGGCTTGATCGGTTTGACAAGATAGAGGTTAGCTCCCGCTGCATAGGCGCGTGTTCTGTCACTAGCAGCAGCCTCAGTAGAGACCATCAGCGCCGGAGCCTGGAAAAGGTCTCTGCCGCGCAACTCGCTCATAAAACTGTAGCCGTCCTGTTTGGGCATGTTTACATCGACGATGTACAGGTCAAATGGCTCCTGTAGCGATTTTTCCATCGCCTCGATGCCATTGACCGCTTCATCAACCTGGTAGCCGGCCCCTTCAAGAATACTCCGGTAATACATGCGCATCGTAGCAGCGTCATCAACGATTAGTATCCGCTTCATCGAGCCTCCCTGGATTTTTGGTAAACCACTGAGTCCGCTAATTTACGGACCTGGTAGAGTGAAGAGATGCGGCTCATGGATTCCGAATGTCCGAGGCAGAGAAACCCACCTGGGTTCAGGCCATCAAAAAAGGTATCAGCGGCCTGACGCCTGGATAGGTCATCAAAATAGATCAGCAGATTACGGCAGAAGATCACGTCAAACTCCCGATAGCCGCGCACTTCCGTCGGCTTCATCAAATTTACTCTGGTGAATTCAACCGAATTTCGCAAATCGTCACAAATTTGGTAGTCGTCACCGTTGTGACGGAAATATTTGTTAAGCAGATTCTTTGGCAGATTCTGGATCGACCGGTCTGAAAATTTCCCGAGACGGGCCTTGGCAAGGATGCTGGTATCAATATCGGATGAGATGATTTCCACATCCCACTGGTTGATACCGGGCCAGTATTCCAACAGGTACATGGCAATCGAGTACGCTTCCTCGCCTGACGAAGAAGGCATCGACCAGATTCGAAGTGGTCGGTTATCTTTCTTATGCGCTGTTATTTCAGGCAGAATTGAGTTAACCAAACTCTTAAACTGGTATTCCTCACGGAAAAAATACGTCTCGTTGACCGTCATCAGGTTGGTCAGAAGCTGAAGTTCTTCACCAGTTGTTTCAAAACGCAGTGTGATGAAATAGTTGCGGAAATTTCCGGAATCCGTCGCCTCGATACGCTCGATGAGACGCTTGTCCACGAAGTAGCGTTTCGAATCCTCGAACTGGATGCCGGTCTTGCGGTAGAAGAACTCCCGGAATTTCAGGAAATTTTCCAGACTGATAGGTTTAGTGGCCATGGCGCGTCAGGAGGCGCTGATGCGCTTTAAGGCAAGGTCAGTCGCAAAGCGGATGTAGGGTTCATCCGGAAAGCGCGCTTTCAGCTTTTCCAGTGCTTCCCACGAATAAGAGGTACCAACTTCCCCTAGCAGATCCACCGCCGTGGCGCAGACATTGACATGGGCATCATGCTCGATGACCTCATTCAGCCACTCCTCGACCTGTTTATGCCGCAGCGATTCGAGGACGTTCACCGCAAAAATGCGCACATCCGGATCGGCGTCTTTGAGGAGCTGACCCATGATTGGCGCCACTTCGTCAGGCAACAGTTTCATGGCCTCAATAGCTTCATTGCGTAAGGAAGCATCCTCGCTACGCAGGCAGTTTACCAGTCCAGCCACGGCCTCCTCATCACCCAAGTGAGTGAGGGTGGTCAGGATTATTTCCCTGACCGAACGGTCTTCTTCCCGCTGCAACTGTTCGACCAGTGCGGCGGAGGCATTGGGACATTCGGCAAGATCCCGCGCTGCCCAGCGCCTGGAGGACGGACTGGGGTCGGAAAGCTGTAACTCAAGGCTGAAACAATCCCGCCCTTGTTTTCGCTCGCATTGTTCTACTGTTTCAGTGATGTGCTGTTTTATGAATGCCATGGGGGCCCCTTATATCTTTAATACGCAACCCAGGTGATAAGCTGCCTGGCAACTTTATCGGCAGTCAGTATCAGACTGGCTCCGCCACGACTGATCAGTTCAGCCGGCATCCCGAAGACCACAGCGGATTCCTCGGATTCGGCAATGGTGCGGCCACCCTGTTTTTTTATCTCGGCAAAGGCATCGGCGCCGTCATAGCCCATACCGGTCAGCATGACCCCGATAACATGTTTTGGGTCGCAAAATTCCAGGGCAGAACGTCCCATAAGCTCCACCGACGGATGCCACATAAATTCCCGACTTTCCGGCCTGGCCAGCACGGTCAGCGTGCCATTGCGTCGTGCCAGCACCATGTCAGCTCCGCCTTTGCCGATATATACCGTACCCGCTTCGACAGCCATTGGGTGAGAAGCCTCCACAACCGTAAGCGGACACATCGTATTCATGCGCTCTGCAAAAGGACGGGTAAACGATGGGGGCATATGCTGGGCTACGAGCACCGGCCAGGGGAAGTCGGCCGGCAGTAGGGGCAGGATGTCTTCCAGGGTGCGGGGTCCGCCGGTCGATACACCGATCAGCACTACACCCTCCTTACTCATTCCGCGTCGCATGGTAGCTGGTAGGGGTCTCGGTTACATCCATCGCCGGTGCTGAGGTATCCATCG
>JABBNX010000103.1 GCA_019352135.1 Pseudomonadota bacterium | reverse complement strand
GACCGCACCACAGGAGGCGGTCAGCACCTGGCCGCCGTTCTCCGTGATGGCTGAACATTCGATAATGGCGATATCAAGCCGGCCGCCATTGTCTTTCGTGTAAAAACCGTAGCCCAGATCCTGCGCAAACATGGAGAGATGGCGGTCACCCATCCGGATACGCCCTTCGTTGATACCGGCCTGGATATTTTTTCCGGTCTGGTACGGCCAGCGGCGGTCAATCATATCGAGCGAGGCCCAACGGTCTTCGGTCTCGACACCAACGGAAGCGCCGATAAAGAGATTAAATTTCAGTTTCCCCTGCAGATTATTTTTCTCCACATAGTCTGCTAACGCGGTGGGAACAACCTTGGGATAGCCGGCAGGTGTGAAGCCCGACCAGCCAAGGTTCATGCCGTTTTTAAACAGCGGGATGACATCTTCTACTTTCTTGATTTTTGCGTGAAGGCTGGTCCTTCTGATTCTTTCATGTAGTTCCGACATTTAATTACCTTTCTATTTTTGTAGTGAAACCGGATTTTGGCGTATATATACAGAGTATATACGCACTATTCGAACGTTCGTTCGAATTATATATATCATCATGTGAACTCTGATGCAATTTTTAATTGTATACATATCTGGGAAGCGGATTTTAATTATCTAGATATTTAAACGGCTCATATGCTAATAAAACCGGCATGGATAAAAATGAACTCAGGAATAAATTGATTTCTATCGCGACACGTTTATTTGCCGAACGGGGCTTGAACGGAGTAAGCATCAGGGAACTTTCCAAGGCCGCGGGTGTAAGTATCTCGATGATTTCTTATTATTTCGGGGGGAAGGAGGGGTTGTATTCTTCCGTGCTTCAAGAGCAGTTTTCCAGTTTCGGGCATATCGAAGAAATTACTACTACCGATGCGGAAGCGTTGGTAAAAATTGAATCGTATATCCGGTGGATAATTGTGAGATATCGAAATAATCCCTATTTACTAAGGTATTACACCAGCGAGCTTACCAACCCCACTCAATTTTTCTCCCTGATCGTTCAACCGGCAATAGGAAAGGTCATTCAGGTTCTTGTTCAAATTATTGAAGAGGGCATTTCCAACAATATATTCAGAAAGGATTTGAATCCGGTCGACACCGTACTGGCAATGGCTGGCATGGTTAATTATTACATCCTGAGCACGTTGGCCACGCAAGAGCTCATCAACCACTCACCTGAACGCGACGAAGAGCTCATCCGCCATTACATGGATATTTTCACCAAAGGGATTCTGCGCTAAAGAGCAGCACATATTGCATAAAAAAGGCGAGGGAACCAATCCCCCGCCTTTTCATGATTATCCTGAGAGACTCAGTTAGAAGCGGTAACCAACACCAATTCCGAAAAGGTTTGGATTGAGATCCAATTTATACTTTGTACCGGCGATCTTAACTTTTGTGTCGGCATTGACATATTTGTAGTCAACGTTGAAATAGAGATTGTCTTTGATCTTGACATCCACGCCGGCTTGAGCAGCATAGCCAACACTGTTGTCAACTTTGAAATCAGGGACATCTTTTACGTTGGAATTAAACGGGATCGTGTAGTTCACGCCGACACCGACATAGGGGCTGATTGTGCTACCGGCAAACGGGTGATACTTTACGGTAAGGGTTGGAGGAAGAAGCCAGGTCGAACCCACTTCATCATTGCTAGACTTGACATCATGTTTGGTGACTGCAAGGATCAGTTCGGTTGAAAAATTCTTCAGGAAAAAGTATTCCAGGTCAAGTTCTGGTATTATATTGTCACTGACCGTAAACCCCTTGAGCCGGCTGTCAAAGGATTCATCCGGCGCGACATAAATTGCTCTCATGCGCACGCCAAACTTCTTGTAATCCTCTTCTGCACGAACCACTGACGCCAACCCGAGGGACAACACCACAAGCATACCTGCAACAGCAAACGCGTTTTTCTTCATCCTTGTTTCTCCTTACCGACCGTGTATTTTTGAGAGATGGCTCTCAAATATGATAAATAACTTGAGCACAACAAGACAAAGCGGATTCGCTTCGTCTTTATTGATAATAAAATGACTAAAGTCAAGGAAATTGTTTTTTATGTTCAATAAAAAATCGTATACGTTGCGGTGTGTCAGCCGTCTATAAAAAAATCACGGCCCCTGATCAGGATAAACTGATGAGGGGCCGTGATTTATATGCGCTTTTTGAATACCGCCCGACTTCCGAGACCACGGTTCGAACCAATCGATTATCCTGATTCCCGCGTATCACACATTTTTATTATTTAATAGATACTGTAAAATTAACAGGTTAGCATGTCTATTTGTCTATATTGGCAACCGTGAGCCGAGAAATGCAGACCAGCTTATCTTGGTCGTTGTATATTTTAATCTCCCAGATCTGGGTTGTTTTACCCACATGAATCGGCGTCGCTTTACCGGTGACCCATCCGCCGGATACCGGCCTGATGTGGTTTGCGTTTATCTCAAGCCCAACGATTCTCTTCGTTTCCCTGTCAACGCACATACCTGCCGCAATGCTTCCCAGGGTTTCGGCCAGCGCAGCCGAGGCTCCGCCGTGGAGGATTCCGGCCGTCTGCCTGGTTCTCGAATCAACCGGCATTCTCGCCGTGATATAATCATTACCGATCTCCAGATATTCTAAACCCAGATGTTCCATCAAGGTGTCTTGTGATCTTTCTTTCAACTTATCCAGCGATATCGGACTCTTCCATAGTGCCATCATAAATGTACCTTCCGTCATGTCAAGTTGAGGTGATCAGTGACAAGATGCTTTCCCCATGTTTTTTCATGCGATGGGAGGGATGGTATTCCTGTCCGCCTATACTCTGTCACTCGAAATCTTCACTATCAAAAGGCACCTCTTTACCGCCAAGAAGTTTCTCTATCTCTTTCACCTTGGCTCCATTAACCTTCACCCCGTTGATAAAATATGTCGGCGTACCGGTGATGCCCAACCTTGCTCCAACTTTCCGGTGCTTTTCCTGGAGACCCTGATCGTCACAATGCAGGTAAAACGGTTTCTCGTCAAAATCAAGTTTTCCGCCGTATACCTCGCGGTAGGCAGCCACCCGGTCTGCGGCGCAAAGGATGTAACGCACCTTCTCTGCAGCCTCGGGATGGGTCTTCAGGTCGATCAGGAATATGTACCGGCTCACATCGTGCCGCTTGTCCCAATAGCCGACCATCTTGCGGCTGAACGGACAGTCCGGGTCGGAAACTTCAATCACAATTTTCCTGCCGGTACCGATCCGGATCGCCTGACTGAGAGGAATCCTCTTGAGCCACGCCGCCTCGTAACCGGCTCCCATGACGAGAGTTGGGACACAGAACAACATACTGAGTGCGCAAAGAAAACAGAGCTTCGTGCGGACTGCGCTGCCCATAAAACATCCTCTCGGAAACGCTTTATTTCGCAAATATTTCCCGGAGGAATTTTTTCATCTGTGCCCAGGAGTCCAGATCCGCTTTTTTGTTATAGGCAAGCGGCAGATTGAACTTTTTGGCATAAGCATCCGCATCCGGATTCGTAAAACTATGCATCACTCCCGGGTATCCCACATAGCGGAACGAGACACCTGCCGCAGTCATTTCCTTCTTGAAGGCGGCCACTTGCTCAGGAGTGGTCATCTTGTCCGCCTCGCCGTTAAAAACCAGCACCTTGGCCTTCACAGCGCCTGCCTTGGCCGGAGAATCCGTCGCCAAGCTGCCGTGAAAGCTCACCACCCCCTTCAGATCGGCCCCCTGACGTGCCATGTGCAGCACTACCCCACCACCGAAGCAGTAGCCGATAGCGGCAATACGCGTCGGATCAACCAACGGCTGCTGCTTGATGAAATCAAGGGCGGCATTGAAACGGGCCTCGCCGACCGCGTTGTTCTTCATGGCCTCACTGGCAAATTTGGCCGCAGTCTCCGGGTGGCGGGCGGTCTTGCCATCGCCGTACATATCCACAGCAAAAGCGACATACCCCAGCTTGGCCAGCATCCTGGCACGTTTGCGGGCATAATCGTTCAGTCCCCACCACTCATGCACTACCAGCACGGCCGGGCGCTTCCCTTTCAGTGCCGTATCTTCAGCCACATATCCCTTGAGTACCGTAGTCCCCGACCGGTACTCAACCTCGCGTCCGGATACCTTCGCCGCTGCGGACGAAGCTGCAAACAGCGTAAAGCCCAGACAAAGCGACAGCCACATACGTTTAACCATGATCGTTCTCCTTTCAGCAATCATTTTGCTAAAAGCATAACAGGCTTGCGCACTTTTTCCACTGCTGACAGAAACGATGTTTCAACAGGCATATAATCTCCGATGAATGCAGAGATATTTTGATACATCACCGGCTTGAAAACAATTGCCCCCGGACGGGACAAAAAAGCCCGCATCATGCGGGCTTTTCCTGAGCATTTCTAAACCGGTCAAGCAGCTTTTTTCAGCTGCGTAGCCGCGAATTCCGCTGCAAAGGTCTCGGCGAATTCCTCAATAGTAGTAGGCGTCGTATTTTCCGTTGTTCGCGGCCGGTTTACCGCAAACAATCCATCGTTAATCCCCTTGCTCATCTCGATAAAGAGCCGGCTGGCATCCGGGCCTATTCCCATCGCAATCATTCCCTTGCGAGCCTCCTCGTACGGAAACTGCACGTACTTCAGATCGCTCCAGCCTATCTTTCGACCGATAATGCCGATGGCCTCGCCGAGAGTCAGATCACGCTGCCCAAGCAAGTCGAGCACATTTTTACCCGTAAAATCACGCCTGACCAGACGTTCAGCCACCCGCGCGGCAATATCCTTTGTGGCTATCATGGAAAATTTCTGATTACCGCGCACTGCCGAACCGGCAATACCCTGTTCGTTAATGAGCGGGATGTTCATCAGCAGGTTCTCCATGAAGTAGGTGCAGCGCAGATGAAGAACGTTCACCCCCGCCAGACCGTTCAGTCGCTCTTCCTGGTCATGCAACCCCACGATCGGGCCGGTGCCGGCAGGCAGTTCGGCTCCCTGGCTGCTCAGGTTTACTACATATTTCACCCCACTCCTGACAATAGCGTCGGCGATATTTGCACCGATCTCGTTCTGATAAATTCGAAAATCGGTAGCGGTATAATCAGGGGGAATCATGGTAAATACGGCATCAACACCGGTAAAGGCATCTTTCAGGAAAGCGGTATCCTTCAGGTTTCCCACCGCCGCCTCGGCACCCTTGCCGACCAATCTTCGCAGCTTGGCCGCATCCCTGCCGATCACCCGGACTTTCTCTTTTCTGGCCAGAAGGATCTCGGCTGCCTTGCTTCCAATATTTCCTGTTGCTCCGGTAATAGCGTACATAATATATCTCCTTTCCGCTCCGAAGAGCCGGATAGTAGCTGTGTCGCCGGCGCCGCCCACCGGGCGGCTTTCTCCGGTTTTTACTAGTTCATTATACTCCCGAATCATAAAAGAGGGGGTACGGTTTTTTTAACCCGAACCCTTGCAAAGAATAATCTCCGGCGGCATCTGTGCCGCTTTGCAACAGGTCACGTTGAGGGTATAATTTCTGCATGGTCCGCACCCGTTAAATATCGGAAACAGCCGGACAATCAGGAGATGGCACCATGACCATGAACAACAAAAAATGCAGCGGGAGTGAAAACAATCCTCAGCAGACATGCCGGGCATGCGAAAAGGGAGCGCCTCAGCTTTACTGGTGCGAAACCTGTCAGCAGCTGGTGCCGGACAAGCGCTGCCCAGGCTGTGGGTTAAAGACTCGTAAAGTCCGGCAACCCGAACCTACGTGATGTGAAAATCAGCAGGAATGGTGACGTTTTCTGAGACGCCTAATCAAGGAATGAGGAGAAATGAGCATAATGCCATTCATGCAGGGGGTGGGATGTGTAGTATCAATGCTTTCTGAAACCGTCAATAAACGTGGCTGACACGGGCTTATCCGGCAGACCTGTCAAGGTGGGCACACCCCATGAAGCACCTACACGCGCCGGGTACGGCCATATGATTTGTGCCGCTGGCTTTTATCTCTTTTCTTGTCGTACCGGTGATGCGTTGCAGAGTGTATTTCAGAGGCAACCGCCACCAGCCTGAGACCGCGTGAAGCGGCAGATATTTTTCGGTGTGCCCTCTGCTGCACATGTGCAGTTCTCGAAGCGGTTTTCCGGACTGCCGTCACCCTCTGGCTGTCGGCCGGAATGTCGTCGCCCGGTTTCCGGAATTCCGCCACCGCTATGGTAGAAATGTCGCTGCGCAACTGATTGAACTGCCTGATGCTCCGGTAATTAAGGCGATTTGTCAGCATAATGACGAACAGATCCTGCTTCGGATCTATCCAGATTGAAGAGCCGCTATAGCCGGTGTGGCCAAAGGAAGCTTCCGAGAACAGCTTCCCTTTTGGCGCTGAATAGGGAGAATCAATATCCCATCCCAGGCCGCGCTCCACGGTGCCGTGCCTGCAGAAAAACGGAGAGGTCATTAATTTCACCGCTCGTTCCGAGAGGATTTCCCTGCCATCAAGGGTTCCGCCGTCAAGCATCAGACGGGCAAACCGGGCGAGATCCTGTGCCGAACTGAAGAGGCCGGCATGCCCGGCAACGCTGCCCAGACGGCGTGAATTCCGGTCCTGAACTGTCCCGCTGTCGGTTCCCAGCGTTGGAGCAATCCGGCCCGCAAGACCCGGCGGCGGCAGAAACATGGTCTCAGGGGTAAGCAGTGGTTTGAAAAGTTCTTCGCGGCAGTAAACATCCAGCGTCTTGCCGGAGGCCCGATGCACGAGCTCACCCAGCAGAATGAAATTTATATCGGCATATTTGAAACTGTCGCCCGGCTGGAGCTGGTTTTTTTCCGCAGCAGCCCTTTCGATAGCAGTTTTCATCGCATTATCAGTACTCATCTCAAAGTCAGTGAGCCCTGACGTATGGGTCAGTAAATTGATGATGGTGACATTTTCGTGTTCCGAACCCTTGAATTCGGGAAACCAGTGCCCCAGAGTATCAAGCAGGGTAATCTTTCCCTCATCCAGCAGCTTCATTACTGCAGGCGTCGTTGCAATCACCTTTGTCAGTGAGGCAAGATCGAAAATGGTCCGTTGGTCCAGCAACGGGGCATCCGGCCGATCGGACAACCGTCCACGGGAGGTGCTGGAGAGGATGCCGTTGTGATTCCCGATCACAACAACACCGCCGGCGATGAGATTCTTGGAAATCGCCAGATCCATGAGAAGGTCGATGGCGGCAATGCGACCGAATTCCAGCGCCCCATCCGAGGCATACAAGGTCGAGGCGGAAATAAACAGGCAGAATGTGATAAGGCAGCAGAAAAGACGCACGGGAGACCTTTTTTGATTGCCGGCTGTTGAAATAGAGCCAGCCACGCTTATCCGGGTTGAGTGCAGATGTCCGGTGTTCATCATACCACCGGAACCGATGGTGCGGGTGTGATGCCAATCACCGAAACCACACACGCAGGATTCAGTTTGTAACATAGATTTTGCTTTTTTGACACATGCAACTCTTCCTTCAGCGGCGGGGATACAACGACACGTATGAATGATATCCCGATTTTTTTCATAGATTATCCATAATTCCGTCACATTTGCCTGCTAGGCTGAACCATCTATTGGCGGAGGACTCCGTGATTCTCCATGAGCCGGAGAACGGTTACATCACCAAGAGCGGAAAGCGTGCAACAAAAATATCAGATTCCGAAACGGGGGAAAAGATGGTATGCACAGTATGTATCCGATTTGCCTGCATGGTGTTGCTCTTTAATGGGACAAGCGTGGCGACTCTTCGCAATCAGACGTTAAAAGGATTGGTATAATGACAAAAACAGTGCGGAAACGGTTAACTATTGCAGTGATTCTCGTTTGTATCCTGGCAGGCGCGGGAATGCTGATCAAGCACTATTTTTTCGCCACAAAGAAAATAACCTATATCACCGCGAGCGCCTCAAAAATGGACCTTGAGGAAAGTGTTCTGGCAACCGGAGCCTTGCAGGCGTTCAAGACCGTCGCAGTTGGCGCACAGGTTTCCGGGCAGTTAAAGACTCTGCATGTCGCCCTGGGTGACAAGGTCAAAAAAGGAGAACTCCTGGCCGAGATTGACCCGGTACTGCAACAGAACACGCTGAAGGATTCAGCTGCGCAAGTTGAAAACCTGCAGGCGCAAAAACGCTCAAAGCAGGCACTGCTGAAAGAATATGCGTTGGCATATAAGCGTCAAAAGCTGATGGTTGCCGGAGATGCCGCTTCCCGGGCGGATCTGGAAAGCGCCCAGGCGTTGCTTGAAAGTACTCGTCAGGACATATCTTCCCTGGATGCCCAGATAAAAAGAGCGGGTATTGCCGTTAATACGGCTCAGGCAAACCTGGGTTATACCCGCATCAGCGCTCCTATGAATGGGGTCGTTATCTCCATAGAGACCGAGGAGGGACAGACGGTGGTATCCACCCAGTCGGCCACCACAATCCTCACGCTGGCTGATCTGGATACCATAACCGTGAAGGCGAAAATATCCGAAGCGGATATCACACGAGTTAAACCGGGTCTGACGGCATATTTCACCCTGCTCGGAGATGCCGATACGCGCTATTACAGCAGATTGCGGGCAATAGAGCCGGGGCCGGCTTCAACCGGCACCAGTAGCAGCAGTAGCACCAGTAACAGCACCACTACGGCAATTTATTACAACGGCCTGTTCGAAGTCCCCAATCCTGGCCACAAGCTGCGGGTTTCCATGACAGCACAGGTATCCATCGTGCTGAATGAAGCGAAGAATGCCCTCTGCATTCCGGCCTCGGCTCTTGGCGACAAACAGAAGGATGGCCGCTATACAGTGAAAATAGTGCGTGACAATATCCCCGAAACCCGCACCATCCGCATTGGAATCAACAACAATGTCTATGTGCAGGTAATCGATGGTTTGCAGGAGGGCGACAAGGTGGTTGTCGGCGACAGCACATCTGTGCCGGCAACAACCACCCGGAGCCCGGGACCGCCGCACGGTGGGAGACGTTGAACATGAGCACGCCATTACTTGAGCTGTCCGTTCTCGGGCGCAGTTTTATCACCGGGGGGCAGGAAAATCCGGTTCTGAAAGGGATCGAGCTGACCGTTCATGCCGGCGAAATGATTGCAATCGTCGGGGCTTCCGGGTCCGGGAAATCAACGCTGATGAACATCCTCGGCTGCCTGGACCGCCCCAGCGAGGGGAGCTACAAGATCAACGGCCTGGAAACCGGAGCATTGTCCGGTGATGAACTGGCCAGGCTGCGCCGGGAACACTTCGGCTTTATCTTTCAACGCTACCACTTGATGCCACACCTGACGGCAACCCAAAACACCGAGATACCGGCCGTCTATTCCGGTGTTAACAAGGCTCTTCGCCGAAGCCGGGCATATGAGCTGCTCACCCGGCTCGGCCTGAAAGATCGCTTCGACTATCGTCCCAACCAGCTCTCGGGCGGTCAGCAGCAGCGGGTGAGTATTGCACGGGCGCTGATGAACGGTGGTGATGTTATCCTCGCCGACGAGCCGACCGGCGCCTTGGACAGCAAGAGCGGCCAGGAAATGATGGACGTTTTGCACGAGCTGCACGGTCGTGGCCACACCATCATCCTGGTCACCCACGACATGCAGGTGGCCAACAATGCCGAGCGCATCATCGAACTCTGCGACGGCGAGATCATCCGCGACCAGCCCAATCCGAATGCGAAATCAAATGATAGCGTCGCAGTATTGGAAAAGCCCGTAATTACCAAGCCGGCCACCATGTTTCAGGCTAATTGGGGACGTTTTGCCGAAGCGTTCAAGATGGCGCTGCTCGCGATGGCTTCCCACCGGATGCGGACATTGCTTACCATGCTCGGCATCATCATCGGCATAACCTCCGTGGTTTCTGTGGTGGCGCTCGGACAGGGCGCTCGCCAGAAAGTGATCAACGACATCAGCTCAATGGGCACGAATGTTATTGATGTCTATCCGGGCAAAGACTGGGGGGATGAAGATGCCAGCAGCATTCACACCCTGGTCCCCTCCGATCTGGAGGCATTGAAATCGCAGGTATATGTGGACAGCGCCACGCCAGGCGTCAACAGCAATCAGTTGCTGCGATACGGGAACATAACGGCAACATCCTCGGTCGGCGGGGTCGGTGAACAGTATTTCCGGGTCCGTGGCTACGAAATAGCACAAGGCTCGGTTTTCGATGCAGAAGATGTCAGAAGGCAGGCGCAGGTGGTTGTTATCGACCAGAACACCCGCAAAAAATTCTTTGCCAAAGAGGACCCGATCGGCAAAATACTTCTTCTCGGCACACTTCCCTGCCGAGTTATCGGGGTGACAAAGGAAAAGGAAAGTCCCTTCGGCTCCAATCAGAATTTGCAGGTCTGGATGCCGTATACGTCCGCGATGAGCCGGCTATTGGGACAACAGTATTTCAATTCCATCACGGTACGGGTCCGGGAAGGCATATCCAACCAGATTGCCGAGCAGAGCATCATCAAGCTGTTCAAACAGCGCCATGGCATCAAGGATTTCTACACCAACAGCAGCGACAGCATCCTTAAAACCGTGGAAAAAACAACCGCCACCCTGACCCTGATGATCTCGGCGATTGCCGTTATTTCACTGGTCGTTGGCGGCATCGGGGTCATGAACATCATGCTGGTATCAGTCACGGAGCGCACTCATGAAATCGGCATCAGGATGGCGGTCGGCGCCCGGCAGAGCGACATCATGCAGCAATTTCTGATCGAATCGGTCCTCGTATGCCTGATCGGCGGCTCAATCGGCATTCTCTTTTCGTACGGCTTAGGGATGATATTCACGCTGTTTGTCAAAAGTTTTGCCATGAAGTTTTCCATTATGTCCATCGTTTCAGCATTTCTCTGTTCATCACTGATCGGGGTTATTTTCGGCTTTCTTCCGGCGCGTAATGCCGCCCGGCTCGATCCGATCGAAGCGTTAGCACGGGAGTAAAAATCATTATGACCAGGTATGTTACAACTCGATACGGCTGGGTGATCACCGTGTCACTCGCAGGCAGCCTGTTGATGTCCGGGTGTTCTCTGCTGCCCCGGAGCAACTATACGTCGCCGCACGTTGCGTTGCCGCAGCAATGGCAGGGCCGGACAACAACCGGCTCGGCAATTGCGGACCGGGAGCAGTGGTGGAAGAACTTCAATGATCCGGTACTGGATGAGCTGATAGGACGGGCGCTCCGGACCAACAATGATCTGGCAGCAGCTGCCATAAAAGTCCGTCGGGCCCAACTCACTTCCCGGCTGACCGACACCAACCTGACGCCTTCCGTAAGCGGTAGTGCCAACAGCGGCATCAGCCGCGACCTGAACAGCAACACCGATACGCAAACACACAGCGTCACCGGAACGGTGAGTTACGAAATAGATCTGTGGGGCAAGCTTGCCGGCGCACGTGATGCCAGCCGCTGGGAGGCAGAGGCCACAGAGGTGGACCGACAGAGCACGGCGCTCTCTCTGATCGGCACGACGGCGGCAGACTACTGGCAGATTGCCTACTTGAACCAGCTGATCGCCACCAGCGAAGCAAGCATTGCCTATGCAGAAAAGACGCTTGAGCTGGTCACGGTGAAATATCAGGCCGGTGCCGTATCTGCTGTGGATCTGGTTCAGGCCCAGCAATCCGTCGCCAGCCAGCGGGCCGACCTGACCACATTGCTGCAGCAGCGGATGGAGGCCCGCACGGCATTGACGCTGCTGTTTGACCAGGCGCCGGAGAACAGCATGCCCGAACGCCAACAATTACCGGACAGCCAATTGCCTGCCGTCAAGCCAGGTCTGCCCGCGAGCCTGCTGAGTCAAAGACCCGACCTCCGTGCGGCCGAACTGCGCCTGCGGGAATATCTGGTAAATGTTGATACAACCCGTGCCAGCTACTATCCGTCGATCACCCTGACCGGAAGCCTCGGGAGCAGCAGCACCAGCCTGGCGAACATATTACAGAACCCTGTCGCCGCATTGGGGGCCGGTGTGGTACTGCCGTTCCTGCAGTGGAATACCATGCAGTTGAATGTAAAAATTTCAGAGACAGCATACGAAGAGGCGGTTGTCAATTTCCGGCAGACACTGTACGCCGCTCTGGGTGACGTGGAGAAGGCCCTGTCTGCCCATGACCACTATGAGGCAGAGGGTGCGCAACGGAAGCAGGCGCTGGCATTGGCACAACAGGCCGAACAGTTGGCAGAGATTCGCTATCGCGCCGGGTATACGGGCGTGCAGCTGTGGCTTGATGCCCAGGAGAGCCGAAGAAACGCCGAAAATACGTTGGCCGGAAACCGCCTCAACCGCCTTAAAAACATGATGACGCTCTACCAGGCGCTTGGTGGAGATATGAAGAAGGCGTCGAAAACGCGCTGATTTGTTGGGACGGTAATCACTATATGTGAGTGCCAGAAAATTGGGAGGGTCATAGAACCATAAAGTGTGCTCTGAAAAAAAACAAGGCGGCCAGAGCGGCAAGCCATTCCACAAAGGTGTTGAAATAACACTTTAGGATTTGCACCCGCAGACAAGAACCACAAATAACTAAACCCGAAAATCTTCGCCTTTAAGGAGCTGGTTTCCGGGTTTACCGCTGAGAACCTGACTTAGTTTTACCAAATGAGTAATAGGTTTTGGGTGTTG
>JABBNX010000102.1 GCA_019352135.1 Pseudomonadota bacterium | reverse complement strand
ATTACCAGAAACATGCGGATTTTTTTCATAGCGGATCCTTTCAATAGAAATACGGCTCACTCTGCCGTTCTTTATGACGATTGGAAACATATACATCTATCATGCCAAAGGTGATTTGCGCATTTGCAAGAGATACACATACCGATTGTGCAGGATGCATTGAAAAATGTAGTGCAGAGGTTGACAGACACAGACACGGACATCTGTTGTATTTGGCGAAACTGTGAAATGTAGCGGGTAGTACTTCGGTACTGACAGCGTGGAGCCGCCCGCTTTACCGCGTATAACCATGGTGTTGGAGTCGCGGTGTTTACAGGTTTTTCTGGCATGTTAGTTGCTTATTAATTAGTGCTCTTCGCAGATATAATCGGTAGAGCGATCAGCGATATATCAATAATCAACCACTATCAGGCTGGCCAGTCCCTTTAACCTGGATACAGCCTGATGCATATCAACAGCGGCAAAAGGAGTATGGCAATGAAAAAAAAATCAATACTATTATCGCTTCTGCTTTTAGTGGCAACCATGATGCTGTCCGGTTGCCTTTACCCTTACTGGGGTGATGGCGGTGGATATGGCCATGGCGGTGGTCGCGGTGGCGAATACAGGGATGGCGGGCATCGTGATGGAGGAGAACGCCACTAACAAGGACGGGGTGCCACAATCTTGCCATAAATAACTTCGTTTGCTCGGGATGAACGAGCAAAGGCTCAACAGAGATGGCTGTGCTGAAATATATCCCAAAAGATGGGCAGCACGGCTATGCGCCCTTCTCAGGGGCTATTTTCAATCTGCGCTTGAATAACTTCTTACATCAACATTATGCTGAAAAATGTCTCAGACACAGGCTCGGCTCGTAAACTCAGAATTTCTGTGTTGTAATGCCTCACAATACCCTCACCACGTGACAATAAACCACCTATTACAAACCTCAGCCGCCGCTTGACGTTTAACGCACAACATTATATAACTTCCAGATAATTAAAACCTTCCATTGTAAGATCAGTTAGTGTGACAATAGAAAAATATCACCGCATAGTAAAAAAATGTCAGCTTCATACTATTCACAATCACGAATAAGGAAATTTTATCAAAAACAGGTATCCAGACTATAAATCCAGCATCAAGCGAGAGATATTTCAAAGCAGCACCCTTTTAGCTTTGATTGTTATGGCCATTTTCGGTTTTCTACTCTCGGCCCTTCTTTACTATTCCGAAATATCCAAGGCGCGTGCCGTCATAAACCGGACCAATCACGGTGTTTCTCTTTTCATTGACGGGTATTTTACCGAAATCATTAACACCATTACGGTGCTGGACGGGAACAGGGACATCAGGGACGCGATGACACTGGGCGAAAAGGCTCGCCAGCGCATATTGGGCGAGTATCGGACTATTCGCAGGGCCAATAAAAATATCACCTATGTCTATTCTGGCTACGAAAATGGCCTGATGCTAATAAACGACTACGTGTCGCCTGAAGGATTTTATCCGACCACCCGTCCTTGGTATCAGGCGGCGATGGCAATCAAGCCCGATACGTCGATAGGTCTGCCCTATCAGGATATTAAAACAAAAGAGTGGCTGGTTTCGACCAGCAGGGCCCTGAAGCAGTCCGGCGGGAGATACGGTGGCGTGGTAGCGGTTGACTGTTCAATTGATCGGCTAATCCGCCTTATCGAACAGCGCGACGAGTATAAAACGGAATTCAGTTTTGTCATGGACAGGTCCGGGAAAATCATCTTACATCCTGACCAGGCCGTACTAGGCAAATCGCTTCAGGAAAAGAAGGAATCCTTTCAGCAGAACGATAATGGCGACGGTACGTACCGTAATGGCAATGTGAAGTACTTTGCCCATTATCGTCATATCACTTCAACCGACTGGACCGTCGTGACTGTGGTTGAAAAGAAAGAAATACTCCACCCAATAATATTGCAAGTAGTATTTCTAGTCGGCTTGACTGGCATCATTGCAGTCTTATTGGGGCTTGTGCAGAGTATTCTGCTGAGTAGACGTTTGTCCCATCCGTTGGTTGAACTTGGCAAAAAAATCAAGGCGACCATTGCTGGAGACGAGCCAGATGGTGACGAATACGTCTATCCGGACAACGAAATTGGCATTATGGCTCGGGAAATCGGCCTGTTGGCAGAAAAAGAACTTAATGCTAAAACTCGGGAACTTCAAACTAGCGAAGAAAAATACCGCCTGCTCATCGAACACGCCGTTTCAGCCGTTGCTTCTCACAAAATCGTGATGGATAAGGCCGGCAGGCCGGTGGACTACATTTTCCTGAGTGCAAATCCGGCTTTCGAGACCCATACCGGATTGAGGGTGGCTGACATACTTGGCCGCAGGTTCACCGAGGTTATACCGGGTATCGGAAAACCACCTTTCATCGAAATCTACGGCAAGGTTGTTCTGACCGGCGAATCGGTCAGCTTTGAACAGTATTCCGAACCACTGAACAGGCATTTCTTCATGAATGCCTACCGGATGAGCGAAGGATGCTTTGCCACAACATTCATCGACATCACTGATCTCAAGCGAGCGGAAGATGCAGTGAGGGAAAGCGAAGAGACCTATAAAACCATTCTGATGGCTTCGCCCGATGATATCACTATCGCGGATCTTTCGGGGCGGATCATTATGGTATCTGAGGCCGCGCATAAAATATTTGGCTATGATCCAGAGGAAGGGCCCGGCATGTCGGTCATGGATTTTATTGCACCCGACGACCATGAAAGGGCTCGTGCCAATATCGTGAAGATGTTGCACCAGAATTATCCAGGCCCCAACGAATACCATGCGTTACGCAAAGATGGATCCCACTTGGATATCGAGGTCAACAATTCCTTGATTCGTGACAGAGCGGGAAATCCTGTTCGAATGGTACTGATTGTCAGGGATATTACAAACCGCAAGAAGGCCGAGCAACAGATTCAAGAATTGGTTCGTCAGCTTGAGGTCGAAAGGGATCTTGCCCAACTCAATTCGATAACAGATAGCCTGACGGGGCTGTTCAATCGCAGGTTTTTTGACAAAGCCTTACTGACAGAATTCTCAAGACATAAAAGATCATGCTCTCAATTGACCTTGATCATGCTTGATGTGGATCATTTCAAAAAATATAATGATCACTACGGTCATATTGAGGGGGATGAATGCCTGCGGCAGATTGCCCGTGTCCTCAAGGATATGGTTGAACGTGGCTCTGATATCGTGGCTCGTTACGGCGGTGAGGAATTTGTGGTCATCCTTCCCGATACAGATCGTCAAGGTGCAGCTGTCCTGGCAGGGCGCATCGCTGACTCTGTGCTTAAACTTGCCCTGCCTCATACCATATCAGACACATCCGAATTTGTTACGATCAGTCTTGGAATTGCAACGGCAGCGGATCATATCTTGACCGATGGAGCACAACTTGTCGCCCTTGCGGACCAGGCCTTGTTCAATGCCAAAAATAATGGCCGCAACCGCTATGAGGTCATGGATTCGGTGGTTTAAAATCTGCGTGTGTGGAAGGAAATTGACACGTACACGTTTTTAGGGTGGCAGTGGCAAGTAAGCGCATGTGTTTCATAACCTTCTGATATAAAAGTACGAGCAGCGGCATCGAGGCCGACAATGTTTTGGTTAATGTACTGTCCTGTTTCCAGGGCTGGGGCATTTTTTAAAAAACAATGTATACAGGCAGGTAAATGTGGTGGTGATGTCAGAAATTCCCGATAAATATTATTTCTGCCTGATGGAACAGACCGGGGGGCTCTCGATTAAAGAGGGCCTGCTCAAGCTATCAGGTTTGGTGCCTCGCCCCGTGGTTCAATTTCTCAATTACTATAAAGAGGTGCCGGTCTCGGCCGCAGCCACAATCCTTACCGTAGGTGAAAACAGACTGGTATGCCGCACCAGCGAGGTTCAAACGCGAGCTATTGAATTTAATGGATATACCATAATTGAGGGAGTGCCGTTTCCGCACCATGTGTATGCGAATGCGCACTACGATGCAGATATACCGTTGAGATTAGCTTCTGAGAACTGTGGAGCCTTTTCGTTAAATGACCAACCGAACAGGAATTGAAAATGGATGATAACTACATAATCGGGCGACAACCCATTTTGGACAGGAACGAGCGTCTCTACGGCTACGAACTGCTCTTCCGCTCTACGGATGTTAATGAGGCTGACATACAGGACGCCGGCCGTGCCACAGCCAATGTGATCATCAACACCCTCGCATCATTTGGAATTGCAGAACTTCTGGGGGGACGCAAGGGCTTCATAAATGTCGATGAGGATATGCTGATGGACGAAGTCCTGGAACTTCTTCCGCAGGAACATATCGTTATTGAGCTTCTGGAGTCGATTAGTCCTTCACCGGAGCTGCTAGAGCGCTGCCTGGCACTAAAAGAAGCCGGATTTTGCCTGGCCCTTGATGACCATGAGTACTGTCCGAGCTTTACCGAGCTCTATGCCATAGTTGACATTGTCAAAATCGACCTGTTCCAGACGCCTCTGGAATCTCTTCCGGAAATAATAGCGTGCCTGCGCCGGCATCCCTGCAAGCTGCTTGCAGAGAAGGTTGAAAGTTCTGAGCAATTTGTGGCCTGCCATGCCCTTGGTTTCGATTACTTCCAAGGCTATTATTTTGCCCGACCGGATATCATCAAGAAGAAAAAAATGGACGAGGATGCAATGACGCTCCTCAAGTTGATGCGTCTTTTGTCAGATGATGCGGGCATCGAAATTATAGAGCAGGCCTTCCGGGAGAGTCCGGCACTGACGTACAAGCTGTTGATGCTTGTCAACTCTGTAGCGTTCGGGCATCGTACTAAAATCCAGGGGGTGCGTCATGCCATTGCAATGACCGGACGTCTGCAGATCAAACGCTGGGTGCAGCTGGCTCTGTTTGCCGCTGATGGCGATGATAATTTTGATCACCCACTGGTAGATATGGCAGCCACCAGAGCCGGTCTCATGGAACAATTGGCCTTTGTTCATCCCGGTTTGCAGTTTGACGGCGAATCTCCTGACCGGGCCTTTATGACCGGCATCCTCTCCCTGATGGAGAGTATCTATGACGTTGCCGTCGAAGATATTATTTCAAACCTCAACCTCAATGAGGATGTTGCCGCCGCACTGGTTGATCGCGAAGGGCCTTATGGCACTCTTCTCCGGGTAATGGAGCATCTGGAGGATCTGGATATGCGGTCTGCATCAGCGGAACTTGTGTCCATAGGCATTAACCCCAGCACGTTAGCTGAAATTCAATTGCACGCTTACAACTGGCGTAAATCCGGTTGAATTTCGAAGTAAGTGGAGTCGGATTGCAATGGCACATAACGAAACCATTCTCAATAACCTGAAGGCTTCTGACTCCCGCACCGTTCAGACCGCTTTGGATATTCTCGGCAGCCGGCAAAAGGGAAATCGTCTGGCTCGAATGATGCCGTTTCTGGGGCCGGCGTTTATCGCCAGTGTTGCGTACGTTGATCCGGGTAATTTTGCGACCAATATTCAGGGCGGTGCCCAATTCGGGTACCTGCTGCTTTGGGTGATCATCGCAAGCAATCTCATGGCAATGCTCATTCAAACCTTGTCTGCCAAGCTCGGTATCGCCACCGGGCTCAACCTTGCGGAACACTGCCGGGAGCAGTTCCCCAGACCGGTGGTTTATCTGATGTGGTGCCTGATGGAGCTTGTGGCAATGGCAACCGACCTGGCGGAGTTTCTTGGGGCCGCTCTGGGGTTCCAGCTTTTGCTTGGCATACCGTTGTTCGTGGGAGCAATTCTCACCGCCCTGGCGACACTGCTTATTCTCGGCCTTGAACGTTACGGGTTCCGGCCACTTGAGGCCGTCATCTCCGTCATGGTCGGCCTGATAGCGCTCTGTTATCTGCTGGAAACCATTATTGTCAAGCCGGATTGGGCGCAAGTTGCCTATCATGCGTTTGTTCCCCATTTTTCAGGCAGCGAGAGCATACTGCTGGCCTCGGGTATTTTGGGGGCAACGGTCATGCCGCATGCCATCTTTCTCCATTCCGCCCTGATGCAGGGACGTATTGTGGTGAGGGATAATGCCAGAATGCAGAGCCTGTACCGGTTTGAAATTATGGACGTGGTCATTGCCATGGGAATCGCCAGTTTTGTGAATGCAGCCATGCTGATCATGGCTGCGGCGACGTTTTACAAGTCCGGGCTGACATCCATGGCAACCATAGAAGAAGCGTACCGTACCTTGGAACCGCTTCTCGGAAATTCTGCCAAATGGATATTCGGTCTCTCATTACTGCTGGCTGGTTTGTCGTCGTCAACTGTCGGCACCAGTGCCGGGCAGGTAATCATGCAGGGATTCCTGAAACGCCACATCCCGATCTGGGCCAGGCGGCTTGTGACCATGACACCGTCGCTGGTCGTTATTGCCATCGGGCTGGATCCGACCCGTACCCTGGTTATGAGCCAGGTTATCCTCAGCTTCGGGCTGCCTTTTGCAGTCATTCCCCTGGTAATGTTTACTCGCCGTCCCGATATAATGGGCGACCTGGTCAATAAGCGTATCACCACACTGCTCGCGTGCCTGGTTGCCGCAGTCATCGTCATTTTGAATATATTCCTGCTTTACAAGACTCTCGTGACGGGGTGATCCCTATGTTCAAACACATACTTGTTCCTCTTGACGGTTCCCGCATGGCAGAATCGGCAGTGCAAGCCGCTGCCTACCTTGCAGCAATGTTCAATGCGCGCGTTACATTGATGCACGTAGTGGAAAAGAATGCTCCCAGCGAGGTTCATGGCCAGCCCCACCTCATCAGCGCACAAGATGCAGCGCTCTACCTCGACGGGATTTCGCGCCGGTACTTCCCGCAAGATATACCGGTTGATTGCCACGTGCATGCTGCAGAGGTTGAAAATGTGGCTCAAAGTATCGTGGAGCATGCCGATGAACTGGGGCATGATCTGGTGGTCATGTGTTCCCATGGCCGCGGCATGGCGCTCCACCTCTTTCTTGGCAGCATCGCCCAGAAAGTCATTGCCGGTGACTCGAGGCCGGTCCTGATCACGCATCCGGATGAGGAAGGTAACCCGCAGAAGTTCATGTGCCGGAATATACTGGTCCCGCTGGACGGTGATCCCGAACATGCGCAAGCGCTCCCCGCCTCAAAGGAGCTGGCACGGGCCTGCAAGGCGTCCCTGCATCTGGCCATGGTGATTCCGCGCGTTACCAACCTTTCGGGCAACATGACGGTCACCGGCAGGATGCTGCCGGGCACGATCTCACGGATGCTGGACATGGCTCTGCAGGATGCCGAGGCATACTCTGGAGAAATGGTCACCGAGTTACATGACCAGGGATTTGCCGCCAGCGCGCATGTGTTGCGGGGCGATCCGGCTAAAATTATCGTGGAGGCCGCCAGTCTGGCGGCAATTGACCTGATTATTTTGGCTACTCATGGTAAGACGGGCATGGAAGCATTCTGGGCGGGTAGTGTCACGAACAAGATCTGCAGCCGGAGTAAGGTTCCGCTCCTGCTGGTACCCGTACGGCAGCAGTGACGGCCTGGATGTGCCGCTAAACGGGTGATTCTCTCCGTTTAAACGGACCATCATTGGGGAAAAACACGTCATATATGCATAAATATATAGATATGGATTGAATTTATTTTTCAATTGGAGGAGTATAAACAGCTGAAGTAAATAGAGGAGACGCCCATGTACAGTTATGTCGAATTCCTGATTATCCTTCCTCTGCTGATTGTGTGTTATCAATTATACTCATTTTCAGCGAACAGCACCGGGGTGGAGAAGCAGGAAAGATGTCTAAAGCTGGGGATTGCATTTATGACCTTCGGCATTACTGCGTTGGCCATTAGATCAATTCCGTTTTCTTTTTTCGCCATTGTATTAATCATGTTCGGTTTCCGGTTGCTTGCCAAAGGCCTGGACCGGTTAGACAAAAAAAGATTTATCGACCGCTGTGAGGATGATGAATTAGTCTTCCCGATACGGGAAGTCGGGGTTTCAGACGAGAAAGACGCTGCGTCGAATCGGTGATTGAACAGACATTACACTTCAGAACAGGGTACAGTGAATAACTTGTGTTATTCCCATTACTTCTGTCTTGATTGATCGATAGAAAAAGGGCGACCACTGCGAAAGCGTGTCGCCCTTTTGTTGGTAAATGTGCGTGCCGTACAGCCACTGACCCAACATCCTTGACGTTTCCGGGACGCGAGGATTATATAATGGTTATTCCAACTTCAGATAATTGAGGCATACATGAACGGTCAAAGTCTTATCGAGTCAATCGGCTCGACTCCAATGGTTGAAATCGGTACCCTCTGCACAAACCCCGGTGTTCGAATCATGGCGAAACTTGAAGGGAACAACCCGGGCGGCTCGATCAAGGACCGGCCCGCCCGTCAGATGATCCTGGCTGCCGAGGCAAGTGGCGAGTTGACTCAGGATAAGGTTATCCTGGAGCCGACCTCGGGAAATACCGGCATTGCCCTGGCTATGATTGCGGCCGCCAGAGGGTATCGAATAAAGCTGGCTATGCCCGCCTGTGTCAGTGTGGAACGGCGCAGCGTTCTGGAGGCATACGGCGCCGAGATCGTGCTCTCCCCCGGCTGCGAGGCAACCGACGGGGCAATTCGCCTGGCACACAAGATTTATGACAGCGAACCAGGGACGTATTATATGCCCAACCAGTATGCCAACCCGAACAATGTATTGGCCCACTACGAAACGACCGCCCCCGAGATCATGCGACAGACCGGCGGGAATATTACGCATTTCGTGGCCGGCGTTGGCACCAGTGGCACGGTCATGGGGGTGGCAAAATATTTCCGGGAGGTCAAGCCGGAGGTACGGATTGTTGCTGTCGAACCGGTGCTGGGGCACAAAATCCAGGGACTTAAAAACATGCAAGAGGCGATAATTCCGCCTATCTATGATCCAAGCGCCTACCATCGCAAGCTGGTGGTAGAGGATGATGATGCCTTTGAAACTGCCCGGCTCCTTGCCTCGCGTCAGGGGATATTTTGCGGGATGTCCGGTGGAGCAGCAGTGGCCGGCGCCCTCAGGCTGGCGTCGGAGCTGGAATCGGGAGTGATTGTTGTCATCATTCCTGACCGCGGCGACCGCTATCTCAGCACCAACCTCTTCAAGTCGATGTGCGCCCAATGTCCGCCATAGATGCCGGGCGCCGCTACTTTTCAAATTTAACTGATAGTTGATTTGATGACGGCGCCCCGCTAATTTTCCCGTAAATAACGTCGAATAAAATTATTGTACGAAGCCACCGGTGAGAACTTCCGAGAGGATGCCGTTACGGAATATCAACGTATGCAGCAGGGTTGAACCCTGAGTGTACGTCCACTCCTGCACCTCGATGTAGAAGATTTTTGTTCCCGGTTTACCGTCCGCTCTGGTGATGTCAGCCGCCATCGGTTCCTCGCGCTTGAATGAACTTGCAGGCGGGTCACATTTAATCGTAACGACGGAGATGCTGTCACCGGTGGATACAATAGCGCCGTTGGGGCAGCGGAAGTTGTCGGCAAATGCTTGTGACGCACAAAGCATGATGCCTGCAGTAAAAAAAACAAAAAAAACTTTCATGACAATCCTCCCCAGCCATATGAATATCTGTCCCGGTTGTTACCTGCCGTAATTATAGGGACAATACGTGCTTTGTGAAAATAGCACAATAAGGATTGAAGTGGAATGTGCCTTATTGTCAGGCTAAGACTCTGGGCGGTGGCAGGCTGTATGATGAAGTGTGAAGTTGCGATATGAATGATTTGTGATACCTTTAGCAGGTAAGGTGCCGTTTCGTTACGCTTCTCCACTGTGCATCAAGTAAGGCTTCCCGAGGAGTCCTTATGACTGGTTCAACGAGCTCCGATTCCACGGGTTGCCTCTATTATCGACACTCATTACCCGTACGTATCATGCACTGGCTCATGGTTCTCCTCCTTCCCATACTTCTGATGAGCGGCCTTAATATTTTCAATGCCAACCCCGAACTCTTCTGGGGGAAGTCCTCATACACCGGCGCTCCTCCTCTGTTGGAAATAAAAAGTACGGAAGATGACAGCGGCGAAACTGCCGGCGTCACAAAAATTTTCGGGCGTAAATTCACGACCACCGGAATCCTTGGCGCCTCCAACGGCCGGGACGGGGAACTGGAAGAGCGCGGGTTCCCGTCCTGGCTCACCATTCCGGGGAACAGGTGGTTGTCGATGGCGCGTCGCTGGCACCTGTTTTTTGCGTGGCTACTTGTGATCAACAGCTTCTGTCTGGTGGGCTATTCAATTTTCAGCAGGCATCTGCGGAGGGACCTCCTGCCGACAACGAATGATTGGCATTCAATAGGCAAGACGTTCAGAGATCATATTCTGCTCCGGCATCCGACCGGTGCAGCGGCACAGAGTTACAACATCCTGCAAAAACTGGCCTATATCGGAGTTGTTTTTATACTGATTCCTTTAGTTATTATGAACGGCCTCGGCATGTCTCCGGGGATTGATGCGCTGTTCCCCGGCTGGGTTGACGTGTTCGGCGGCCGTCAATCCATGCGCACAATTCATTTTGTCGTTGCGTGGATCTTGGTTGCCTTTACTGCCATTCACCTGTTCCAGGTTGTTGTCACCGGTTTCTGGAATAACCTTCGCTCGATGATCACCGGAAACTATCGTATCAAATCGGAGGCTGAACATGGGTAAAAACAGCGGGTTGACCCGGAGGAGTCTGCTGGCGCGCGCGGGTGCCGGTGTCTGTGCGTTGACGCTGGCAGGGTGCCAGAAACTGTCGGAGTCAGCCTGGTTTTCCAAGGTCCTAGGAGTTGGGGAAAATGCAAGCTATAGAACACAAAGACTGTTTCTTTCGCGGAAGGCGATGGCGCAGGAATTCACGGAAGCCGACCGGTCTCCCGCTTTCAGAAGCAACGGGACCTCAATGCCGAACAACCCCGAATACATTTCCTTGGCGGACAACGGGTTTACTTACTACCGGCTAAAGGTTGGAGGACTGGTTGAACGTCCCATGAGTTTTTCGCTTGCTGATATCCGGGTTCTTCCGCATCGAACCCAGACAACCCGGCACGATTGCGTTGAAGGGTGGAGTGCAATAGGGAAGTGGAAAGGCGCTCGTTTGAGTGCACTTCTTGAAGAGGTGCGGCCAAAACCGACTGTTCGCTATGTCGTGTTCCACTGTGCTGATCCCATGGAAGAGGATGGAAGTTCACCCTATTACGAAAGTATTGACATGGAAGACGCATTTCACCCCCAGACAATCCTCGCCTATGAGCTGAATGACGAGCCGCTGCCCATCGCCAACGGTGCGCCCCTGCGGCTGCGCCTGGAACGCCAATTGGGGTACAAAATGGCTAAATATGTTATGCGCATCGAACTCGTCGAGGATTTTTCCGGAATAGCCGGCGGAAAAGGAGGCTATTGGGAAGACCAGGGATATGAGTGGTATGCGGGCATCTAATCCGCACGTCCGGCGCTTGCCGGTCTGCTGTCGGCGTGATTCGGCCTCTTTGGGAGGTTCCCGGATAGCCTCTGATCATGCGAGATACTTGTGGCGGGAAAATGTTGTAGTATAAATGTAAGTGATGCATTGCAGTTTCGTACGTGATTGCGCACCCGGATTTTGCCCTGCAGAGGAGGTTGGTCTTTTATGAAACGAGGACAGGTAATTTCAGGATTTATGATGTTCTTTGTGGCACTCGGATACAGCCAAGGGGCCCATGCCGTTCTGGGAGGAAGTGCGGATACGATTGCCGCAGACCGCGCGTCGCTCCAGGCGGTGCATCGCGCCACAACCTCCCACAAAGGCTATACGGTCGAGGAGATTGTGTCTGACGCCACGACCGTACGAGAATACGTTTCTCCCTCCGGGGTCGTGTTCGGCATCGCCTGGAACGGCTATGTGCATCCCGACCTCACGCAGCTCCTCGGCGCCTACTGGGGTGAATACTCGGCCGCCCGGCAGAAAGCGGTGCGCAAATACGGAACGAACAGTCAAAAGCTCTCAACGAATTCCATTGTTGTCGAGAAATGGGGGCACATGCGGAATCTTCAGGGCCGTGCATATGTGCCGAGTTTGATCCCAGCGGGGGTAGGCATAAGTGAAATCAAATAACCTCTCCATCCTTTTGCTGTTGCTCGCATTGATGGCCGGTTGTGGCGGGGGCGGCAGTTCTCCGCCAAAAACATTGCTGTCCATTGCGGTTACCCCTGCAAATCCTGTTATAACCGTCGGAATGTCTCAGCAGTTCAGCGCCACCGGGACGTTCTCGGACAACACGACCAGTGATCTGACCACATCGGTAACCTGGAACTCGTCGGCCACAACCGTTGCCACCATAAGTAATGCTGCCGGCAGCAATGGCAGGGCTAACTCTATCAGTGCCGGTACTACTACGATCATGGCCACATCGGGAGGTATCTCGGGTGCGGTTACCCTCACGGTTACTCCGGCAACGCTCGTGTCGCTCACAGTTCTTCCGGCAAATCCAAATATCATCCTTGGGACGACCCAGCAGTTCAGCGCCACCGGGACATTCTCGGACAGCACGACCCGGGATCTGACCACGTCAGCAACCTGGAGTTCGTCGGCTCCAACCGTCGCCACCGTCAGTAATGCCGCAGGCACCAATGGCTTGGCAACCTCAGTCAGCACCGGTACCACCACAATCACGGCCACATCGGGAGGCATCTCGGGTGCGGCTACCCTCACGGTTACCCAGGCAACGCTCAGGTCGCTTACTGTTCTTCCGGCGAATCCAAGCATCGTCCCTGGGACAACCCAACAGTTCAGTGCCACCGGAATATTCTCAGACACGACAACCCGGGATCTGACCACATCGGTAACCTGGAGTTCGTCGGCTCCAACCGTCGCCACCGTCAGTAATG
>JABBNX010000101.1 GCA_019352135.1 Pseudomonadota bacterium | reverse complement strand
TCAACCCTGGCCAAGCAGCCAGCCAGCAATTGCGTGTTGGAATGTCAGTGCAGCCGACAATTGAGACTAGCAGCGACAAGGGGGCGCTCAAAGGCAGCTGGGTTTGGCGCCGGATCAAGCTAGGTGAGCACATCCTCTTGTCGAAATGCCAATTTTCAATGCTGGTCCACACGCGGCGCAAAGAATGCCGCTGGAATTTTCTGGTTTACTTTGATATTCCCCAGTTTTATTTCTGACAATTTCATGTCCCCAGCGTAGTTGACCAACGTGTGCGGGAAGAGAACGCCACCTTCGGCATGGTAATCACTGTATGTAGTGGACAGCTCTCCGCCTCCCATCATCCCCATGGCAAATTTTGCCGAGACCCGGGCAATCAGACGGGTTCTGGCATCGATGAGGATACGTAATTGCGGCGAGTTTTTTGTCTCGATCAATAACAGGTATACCTCCTCTCCATTCTGGCGAAATTTCCCTCCATACGTGACCAGGAATTCTTTATTGCCAAACCCCATCGGCAGATCGAGGTAGCTGTATTGATAGATCATGGATTGGAGCTCAAGCGGCGATACTCTAACAAACCCTTCACCCCTCCTTTGCCAGCCACTGTTTCTGTTGAGAATCCGTATGTCGCCTCCCTGCTCCGGCATGACTTCAATGCGCAGCTTTCCGGGTTGCTCGAAATAACGGGAATAATTGCCAACCTTCCCAGTCATAAACTCAGTTATCCTTCCCGTGGCTGTGACAGATAGTACTTTACTGACTGAATCAGCTCCCCCGTAAGCCTTGAGTATGGATGCAACAATCTCATCCGCCAGCTGTTTCTGCCGCGGTTCCCCGCGACATGTGCCGGAAAAAAGCGGGAGCAACAGCACAATGGCAATTGTAACAAGATGGCGATAATGTTTAGCGATCATAGTATGGATCCTTTATTGTTGCCGTGACTGAGCAAAATAGCGTTACACCGGTTCACATCAGTCCTTCAGCAACGAGAGACCGGACTATGATAGCAGCAAGATCCTTGCTGACGGATACAATATTCCTTGGCTCAGATGTGGTAATCGTGGCAGCCCACAGGAGTTTGCTGCTGCGGGTGTCGAACAGATTTACCTGGATTTTTGCTTCTTCATATGAAGATATGTACGTCGGTTCATTGTAACGCATTGAGCCATAGTAGCCATTCAGATCCCATGATGGAAATGCTCCCGGATACCAATAATCAGGATAAAGGGGGGTGGCATAGCCGGGCTGGACAATCGTTTGGTGTTCAACCTTTATTGTCTGAATCGTGAGGACGGCTTCCGCGCCCGATTCCTTCTCCGCTTCTTTTAATGCCTGCTGTCCCATTTTTATTTCAACAGGAACAAGGGTGTGGCTTGGTATTGCCTCTACTTTGTGCAGATTAAGTTCATTGGCAATTATGTCCTCATAAACCCTGCGGTTATCGGAGTTTTTAAAGATTCCGACAACAAGAACTTTATGCGGCTTGAGAACCGGCAGGTTGGGGTTGCGCCAGGTATCAACCAGAGAAGTCGTTGCACAGGACGATAGAAATAACGCTGTGACGGTGAGACACAGTAGTTTCGTAATAATCTGACGCATATAGCACCTCCGAATCAATTTTATTCATTATATCATACAACCTCTATTTGCAAATTTGACTTGGCCGAAGAAGGCCGAGATGGCAAATTATTTACAAAGACTCTATCTAAAAAACAGGCCCCCGCTATTGCCGCTTGTTCTGCGCCGCAGTTTGCATCCATCGTATGTTTTGGTAGTATAGAGATGCATCATGCGAGACCACGGGTCGAAAGGAAGCGAATGGCCGAGCAGAAGGTATACTGGAAAGCCGCTGACCAGCAAGTAAGGCTGGCCGAACTGCTGGGAACCGACCCTGAACTTAAGATCTCGCCACTTCGACGCGATGTTCGCAGCCTTGGAATGATTCTGGGGGAAGTAATCCGCGAGCAGTCCGGCGAGGCTGTGTACGAAGCGGAAGAAGAACTCCGGCACCTGGCGATCAAACATCGCCAGCTCGATGACGGACAAGGCGAGGCTTCGGTGGATATCCCGGGTGAACGGGAACTCCAGGAGCGAGCCGTGGAAATCGTTCGGGGTATGAGTGCAGACCAGGCCTATCACATTGTCAAGGCCTTCGGCATCTATTTCGAGCTTACGAACCTGGCGGAAACAAACCATCGCAAACGGCGGCTGCGTGTGGCTAGTCTTGACTCAGACACACCGGTTAAACCCGGTTCGCTGTGCGGTACGCTCAAAAGAATGCGGGATGCTGGTATCAGCGGAGAAAAAGCTCTTGAACTCCTGGCGCAGGTTGAGGTGATCCCGGTATTCACCGCCCATCCCACCGAAGTGGCGCGTCGTGTGGTACTTTTCAAGAGACGCCGTATATCCCGGCAGCTCGAAGAGCTTGATCATCTCCCACTTAACGAACAGTCCGCCCTTCGCGGGCAGAAGGCTATTCACGCGGAGGTGACAGCTCTCTGGCAGACTGATATGGTGCGTGCTCGCCGTCCCTCGGTGGTTGACGAGATCCGGATGGGGCTGGGCCATTACCTTGAATCCCTGATTGCTCCACTCCCTGACTTTTACGAAGGGATTGCCGAGGCGTTCCGGCAAGTGTATGGGATGGATATCCAGCCAAAAGAGCTCCCTAATGTTGTCAGATTCGGCTCCTGGGTCGGTGGGGACCGGGACGGAAATCCGTATGTGACCCCTGAAACGACCAGAACGGCGCTGCAGTTGGCGCGTGAAACGATTCTTGATCACTATCTGGCGGTCGTGGAGGAACTGCAGGAACTTCTGACAACTTCAATCTGCCGTTTCGGGGATTCTGCTGCTCTTTTATCAGTCCTGATGCGCTATGAAAAGATGATGCCCGCCCCGGTTCCGGAGATGGAGTTTCTTCCCGACTGTGAACTATACCGCCGGTTCCTCATGTATGTTCGCCACCGGTTGGAGTGTACCCGCCGAGAAGCCTGCAACGGTGATGTTTACCCAAATGCCGAAGCTTTTTGCGCCGATCTCATCTTGCTGCGCAATTCCATCGAAGAAGGGGGAGGGGAAGCAATCGCCCGTTCTTATCTTGATCCGCTACTGCGTAAGGTGCAGACGTTCGGCTTCCATCTCCATTCCCTGGATATACGGCAACATGCCATGATTCATGCCGGTGCAGTCACTGAATTGGCCGAGGGTGCACAAGACGGTGTTCCCCATCGGCCATCGGAGGAAACGGTCCGGCTTCTTGAGACTCTCCACAGTATTGCCTGGCTTAAAAAAAACTATCCTCCGGAAGCGCTGCAGCAGTATGTAATCAGCGGCGCCAGCCGGACGCAGGACGTCCTCTCACTGGTCCGCTTGATGGAGCTTTGCGGAGTGAATGTTGCCGCATCGCGTGACGGATCAGACCCGGGAATGATGCCGGTTCCGCTTTTCGAGTTCATCGGCGACCTGAAGCGGGCGCCAGAAGTCTGCCGAAAACTTTGGACACATGATGACTACCGGCCATACATCGAGTCGTGGGGAGGTCTGCAGGAGGTCATGCTTGGCTACTCGGATTCGAACAAGGATGGCGGCATGCTCACCAGTTCCTGGGAAATATATAAAGCACACCGTGAGCTGCACCGGGTGGCGGCGGAATGTGGCATAAAACTCCGGCTCTTCCATGGGAGGGGAGGAACGGTAGGAAGAGGGGGCGGTCCCACTTATCGCGCTATTTCGGCTCAGCCTCCGGGGGCGTTCAGCGGTACTCTGCGCCTCACCGAACAGGGAGAGGTGTTTAACTGGAAGTATTCCGATGCGGTGCTTGCCGAAAGGAATTTGGAACTGATGGTCGCTGCGAGTCTCGGGTTCCTGGCATTTTCCGGGAGGGATGGGAGAGAAGAGGAGACGTGTGAAGGGTCAATGGAAGAGCTGTCAGGCAAAGCTTTTCACTTTTACCAGGAACGGATTGCCAACAATCCGGACATTGTGCCTTATTTCGAACAAGCAACTCCGGTCCTTGAATTTGAACTTGCCAAGATTGGTTCCCGGCCTGCACGTCGGGCGGAAGGCAAAGGAATATCCGAACTACGGGCTATCCCCTGGGGATTTGGCTGGATGCAGAGCCGTCATGTCATCCCCGGCTGGTTCGGTGTCGGTTGCGCTCTGGAAAGCTTCACCGGGGGCGAAGATGTGTTGCAGGAGATGATGGCGAAGTTTCCGTTTTTCTACGATCTGGTCAGGAACGTGGAACTTGCTCTGACTAAGGTGGATCTGCCACTTGCCCGCCACTATGCGGGCCTGGTAAGCGACGATGAACTTCGAGACCGGGTCTTTGGCATGGTAGAGGATGAGTACCACCGGACGAGGCGGATGGTGCTGAATGTCACCGGCCAGAGCCGTCTCCTGGAAAATAACCCCTCCCTGGCCCGCTCCCTCAAACTTAGAAATCCTTACGTGGATCCGTTGAGCATGATTCAAGTCGAATTGTTACGCCGCAAAAGAGGTGGAGAGAGCAGCAGGGAGCTGGACGATGTCCTTGCAGCCACCATCAACGGCATTGCCGCAGGACTACGTAATACGGGATGAAAGTTTATTTTATCCGGGGGCCTTCATTTTCGTATCTCAGCGAAATCCGGGATGCTCAGGTCAGCAACAAGCGGGAGATGGTCCGACGCAGTGCGGGTGAGATCGTTCCGTACGACGCGGGCCTTTGCCACGGTGATACCCGGAGTGACGAACAGGTGGTCGATACGCATGAGCGGGTGTCTGGCGGGCCAGGTGGCGTGCGGCCGCTGTTTCGCAATGGCGCGCTGGACGTCATCGAACCGGTCGGCCAGAAGTCGGTAGGCCAATGAACGTGGTGTCGTGTTGAAATCACCGCAGATGATAGCCGGCGGACGGCAATCGGGGTGCCCGAGCCATTCTTTGCCGAGAAGGGTGCGTGCCTGGAGGAGGCGTTCCTTGCTCACCAGCCCGAAATGGGTGGCAATTACCTGCAGGGTTCCCCCGGGTAGACACGCCTCAACCCAGAGTGCTCCCCGTTTCTCGAAGCGGCGCAGTCCCGGCAGGTTTGGAAGCGACCCGCCTTTTACGAGATGCAGGGCTGTGCGGCTCAGGATCGCATTGCCGTAATTCCCTTCTTTTTGCTGCAGGGAGGGGAAAAAAATGAAATTCATGCCGAGAATCGCGGCTATTTCCTGCACCTGATCACTGTATCCGGAACGTGCAAGTCCCCTGTCCACCTCCTGGAGAGCGATGATGTCCGGGTCCACCCCGGCGATAACGGTAGCGATCCGTTCCGTCGAGGCCTTGCCGTCAGTGCCGAAGCAACTGTGGATGTTGTAGGTCATGATCCGGAATAGGTGTGATGGCATGGCGATATTCATGACTGAATCCTTCTGAATGTGTCTCCTCGTGGCTCGCTCCGTCAGAATGCAGGTAGCGATTGTGTCTGAAGTATTTTCAAGCCGGTTGTGCAGGAGATCTATGGGATGCAACATTTGTATTGTTCATTAGAAATCTTCCCGCTATGTTGCCCTTCAATACATTCTCTTGGGAGACGCTGATGATTGAAAAATATTCCGCAGCTCTTGGCGAACAAATGGGAATACCGCAATTACGTGTATCACTGGTAAATGGCATCAGGCTCGGCTGCAAGGATATGCATCTTGTAAATTTCACATCAAAGGGCCATTCCGTCAGTGAACTTATTTTTCATTCAGAACTGGACCGTTTGCAGGACGGGCTCGCATGCGACCTGCTTGAGATGAAAGTCAGAGCGGCGCTCTTGAAACTGAAAAAAATGATCGAGCCTGAATAATACTACCTGTCTGCTTGACGCAATATGCCACTGCCGATACTTTTAACGGATGAACTCTTTCCCGGGCCAATCCGTTTTTTTATGTCGATAATTTCCTTGGTGAAGGTTCTGTTAAATGCCTGAACGGTGAAAAAGGCTGTTTTTAATGAGTGGTATGTGGAAGCCCTTGTGCAAAGCGTCCGTAGTCGGCATCAGATTTAAGGATATGTATTACCAGCCAGTCCTGGAGAAATAGCAATATTTCCAATGACAGGTTCGCATTGCTGTTGAGGAAGTCGTTCCGGATCTCAGCGACCCTTGCAGAGAACTTGTTATGCTCTTCACGGTGCAGCGGCAATCCAGGATAATCATGAACTCCCATCCAATATTCCTCAGCGGTGAAGTGGTAATTTGCATAATTGACCAGTTCATCAAGCACCGTCTCACGTTCGTCAAAATCTGCACCAAAGCAAAAGCCGTCATAGGTCATGTTCAAAAGGTCGACCAAGTGTTTGTGATGCTCGTCAAACTCATGTATGCCAAGCTCAAAGGAAGTATCCCATATCATAAAAGACAATTTTCTTCTCCTTATGGCGACTCTGTTTATGGTTGGTTACCGAATGCTTTTATATCGCTGTGGTCTTATTTTGTATGGACGGCTTACACTTTGGCACGTTTATAATAGAGACGTATCATGTGTATTGCAGCATTATCGGCAACGAAAGTCAATATATCTTTGCTGCTTTTAACAATGTGATTGGCGCACATTTTTTACAAACCAATACCCTTCAAAACTTTCGCTCACCCATGAGTCATGGTATTAGTTATGCATAACTTACCGATCTGTTCGGCAGAGAAGCCTTTTTTAAAACTCCTGCCGCCGTTGTGGCTGCATATGGCCAACATCTTATCGCGCATTAAGAATTTAATGTGCCATCTGCTTGATAATACCCAACCGCGTAATTGAAATCTGACTCATTTTCCAGTCCCAGAACCAATTTCTCGTACACCTTCCCTCAAATTATCGAACCACACTTTCCAAATACCAATTCTATGATAATTTTAAATAGTGTTCCGTGGTGCCATGCCGTGTGGAAAGAACGGCTTGATGCCACGGGACGGTATCGGATTCCAGTCATCCGGAAAAGGATAAATGGAAGTGAGATCTTTGAAGATGAAAATTTTGGCAGCCATTTTTGTTGCTGCGATAAGTCTGGCTGGAATCTGCTCTGCATATGCGCAGAACGGTGCGGGACCGGCAGATGTAATGTTTACGGTGATACCGGGACAGGCGGCTCAGGAGAACCCGTTCCTGGGAAGTGTTCCTGTTGGCCAACCGACGGGAGCACTTCTGCCTCTTTCGCTGAAAGAGGCCCTTGAACGGGGACTGAAGCACAACCTCGGCCTTCTGCAGCGCGAAGAGTCTATCCGTTCCGAGCGGGGCAGGCAGTGGAAAGAGTTGAGCGCTCTGTTGCCGAATCTGACCGTACAGCTGAGTGCGAACATCGAGAAGGATAACCTTGCCGCACGCGGATTGACCCTGCCGGGGATACCGCCGATGGTGGGGCCCTATGATTACTACGACACTCGCGTATTCCTTACTCAGCCGGTTTTCGATCTGCCGGCGCTCGATCGGTCAAAGGCAGCTGCAGAAACTCTGAAGGCGGCCGAATATTTGTTCCGTGATGCCCGGGAGCTTGTAGTTGAGGCTGTCGGAGCCGCATACCTGCGGACGCTTTCGGGTGAAGCGAGAGTTGAAACGGCACGTGCCCAGGTTGCTACGGCGCAAACGCTGTCGGATAACGCCGTACAGATGCACCGCGAAGGCATAACTCCCGGTATTGACGAACTTCGTGCCAGGGTTGAGCTGCAATCAAGGAGGCAACAGCTGATTGCAGCGGAAAATGAGTTTGAAAAACAGAAGCTGGTGCTTGCCAGGATAATAGGGCTGCCGGCAGGACAGGAGCTGGCGCTGGTGGATAAGGTGCCGTACGCCCCGCTGGCATTGGTAAGTCTGGAACAGGCGTTGGAAAGTGCGTACCAATCCCGCCAGGACTATAAAAGTGCCATCGCTCTGGAAAAAGCTGCAGAGTTGAGCCGAGACGCCGCTTCCGCTCGCTATTTTCCTTCGCTGACCCTGGAGGCGAATTACGGGGGGCTTGGCGTAGATCCGGGAAAGCTCAGGGGTACCTATACGGTTTCCGGCGTCATTAAAATCCCACTGTTCCAGGGTGGAAGTGTCAGGGGAGAAGTGCTGCAGGCCGAAGCAGCGCTGCAACGGAGTAGGGATGAGCGTGCCGACCTCCAGGCACGGATTGCTTTCGAGATACGTACTGCCCTACTGGATCTCAAAGCAGCGGCAGAACTTGTCGAGGTCGCGGGAACAAGGATCAGCCTGGCGGAGCTGACGTTGAGCCAGGCACGAGAACGATTTACTGCCGGAATCAGTGATAACCTTGAGGTGGTCCAGGCGCAGGGCGCAAGCGCTTCCGCCCATGAAGCGTATATCTCCAGTCTTTATGCCCACAACCTTGCCAAGCTCGAACTGGCGCGTGCTCTTGGAGTTGCCAACAGGTAATGAGCTGCCGCGGAGGACCGTTAAATGGTGATTGAAAACGAAAACGCATCTCCCGGACAGGATAATACTGTCGTGAATGCCCATGGCTCTGAAGAAGTGCACCATGGTGCCGGACATCTGTTCTCGCGGGAAAATGTCCGGAAATGGAAGAGGGTCATAGTGGTTGTAGTGATCACTCTGCTGGCAGTGGGAGCGGTGTTCTACTGGTGGCATTCTACTTTCTGGGAAAGTACGGACGATGCCCAGATCGACGGACATATCAATCCTGTAAGCGCCAGAGTGCGAGGGCATGTGGCGCGCCTTGATTTCAAGGACTACCAGTATGTGGCGGCAGGGAGCCTGCTTGTGGAAATAGATCCCACTGACTATCAGGTAGCTGTCGAACGCGCCAGGGCCGAATATGCGGATGCCCTTGCCGGTGCACACGCGGCGCGCATCACAGTGCCCATTACCTCGGTGAACATACGAAGCGGTATTGTATCGGCCACGGCACATGTGGCCAATACCCGTGCCGGGGTAGCGGCAATGGAGAAACAGCTGGAGGCGGCGCAAGCCAGGCAGCGCGAAAATGAAGCTACCAATGTCTTGGCGCAGGCCAATCTGACCAGGTACCGTTCGTTGGTTACGCGAGACATCATATCACGGCAGCAGTATGATCAGACGGTGGCCGTTGCTGCTTCAGCGGCGGCAGCCGTGGATGCGGCACATGCACTGGTAACCGCTTCCAGGGCACAGGTGGAACAGGCACGCGACCGGTTACGACAGGCACAGGCCGAACTGGAATCGGCTCGGACCGGGCCGCAACAGGTCTCTGTGACCCGGTTGCGGGCCGACAGCGCCCATGCTGCGGTAAAAAGGTACAAGGCGGCCCTTGACCAGGCCGAATTGAACCTGCGCTATACCAGGGTCATTACCCCGGTAGCCGGCGTGGTTGGCAAGCGGACCGTCGAGGTGGGGCAAAATGTAGAGCCGGGGCAGGTGCTCCTCTCCATCATCCCGCTTGACGATATCTGGGTAACGGCAAATTTTAAGGAAACCGGTCTGAGGAGGATGAAGCCCGGGCAAAAGGTGTCAATATATGTGGATACCTATCACAGAACGTATGATGGGCATGTAGACAGTATCTCCGGTGCAAGCGGCTCGCGTTTCAGTTTATTCCCCCCGGAGAACGCCACCGGAAACTACGTGAAGGTGGTGCAGCGCATCCCGGTAAAAATCATTTTTGAGAAAAGCCAAGCCGGGGGAGAGCTTCTCCGTCCCGGCATGTCTGTTGAAGCTGCAGTCAGGGTGAAGTGATGGCCGCCGGTGGTGCCGCAGGTGATGAAGGAAAAACCGGGATGGAATGGCGACCCGCCGTGAACCCCTGGATAATTGCGGCTGCCGTGATGCTCCCCACCTTCATGGAAATTCTGGATACCACCATCGTCTCCGTTGCCCTGCCCCATATAGCCGGCAGCCTCTCTGCCTCGACTGATGAGGCGACGTGGACCCTGACCAGCTACCTGGTTGCCAATGCCGTCATTCTCCCTGCCACCGGCTGGTTTGCCAGGTATTTCGGTCGTTCACGCTTCCTCATATACTGTATTGTTATTTTTACTCTCTCTTCGTTGGTGTGCGGGATGGCGGAAAGCCTCGGCATGCTGATTATCGCCAGGGTGATCCAGGGAGCCGGTGGAGGAGCACTCCAACCGATCTCCCAGGCTATTCTTTTGGAGAGTTTTCCCTCCGAGAAACGAGGCATGGCGATGGCAGCCTTCGGCATCGGGGTGGTGGTGGCGCCGATTATCGGGCCGACACTGGGCGGTTGGCTGACGGATAATTATTCATGGCGCTGGGCTTTCTATTTGAATATCCCGGTGGGCGTCTTGGCAATCTTTATGATCCGGACCTTTGTTGAAGACCCTCCCTATATCAAAACCGCCAAACCGGGTAAGATAGATTCTATCGGATTCGGGCTGATGGCGGTTGCACTCGCCACGATGCAGATCGTCCTCGACAAGGGACAGCAGGATGATTGGTTTTCAGCTTCCTGGGTGTGTTGGTTTGTCGCAATCTGTGCCGTGACCATGGTTTATTTCATTGTATGGGAGCTGCGTACAAAGGAGCCCATCGTCAATCTCAGAGTGCTGATGGATCGTAATTTTGCGGTGGGAACTGTGCTGATAACGTTCCTGGGGGTGTGCCTCTACAGTGCAATAACCCTTATCCCGATCTTTCTGCAAACTCTCATGGGATATTCGGCCATGCAGAGCGGACTGACTCTCAGCCCTCGTGGATTGGGCGCCATGGTGACCATGCCGGTCATCGGGTATCTGATGGGTGTCGTAGATTTCCGCAAGGTGATCGGGACCGGATTCATATTGCTCGCCGGCTCCCTCTGGCAGTTCGGGGAGATCAACCTGCAAATTTCCATGTGGAATATCATCTGGCCAAACGTTATGATGGGGGTCGGTTTGAGCATGATTTTCGTCCCGCTTTCAGCCGTCGCCATGGGGATGCTCCCCCGTGAAGAGATGGGAAACGCCAGCGGCATCTTTAACCTTATGCGCAACATCGGGGGGAGCGCCGGCATCTCTGCGGTCACGACCATACTGGAACGACGGGCGCAGGCTCATCAGTCTGATATGGTTTCCCATCTGGCTGCCGGCAGTCAACCGTTCCAGCTTCATTCAAACGAGCTGCAGCAGGCTCTCGGGCAGTACTATGCACCGGCAGAGGCGTTGCGGAAAGCGGATGGTGTCATCTATAACGAACTGATACGGCAGTCGAATCTCTGGGCTTTTATCGACAACTTCCGTATTCTGGCGGCCCTTAGTCTGTTCTGCGTCGGGGGAGCCATGCTCCTGAAAAGGGTTAAGCCAAAAGGGCCAGTCTCTTTGCACTGAAACAGACCCCAACGTCTAATCCGGCTGGCAACTGACAAGCTACCGGCTAGTCAGTCAATAATAACCGTTTGTTTTTTAATTCAATCTGTTGCTGGACGAATTATTGGTCGAGAAACTGCAGGGCAATCCGCTTTGAATCGATGCGCAGTATCTTGCAGGAATATTTCACCGGGCTTAACAGCAGTGTACTCAAGATGCATGTCTCGCCGCATTGAATGGTATGCGGAAGTGCCTCAACAATTTCAATAGCTGCGCCGGTTTTCGAGATGTTTTCTAGAATACCCGAATAAATCGTGCCATGCACGTCCAACAGGCATTTTGAAATATAATTAACTCTTTGATCGCTTCTTTGTTTGTCCATACTATGCACCTGTCCTCTACGCAAAATATCTCTCGCACTAGCGAACACCCGCTGAACCCGGCAACAATTCAGGGTGCTTTATCTCTATCTAAGTATACACAAAAACATGAGAATTGGGTGTGAAGTTGATTTTTACAAGTAAATAAATTTTTCCGTATTCCCAACAGTAAGGCACTTCTGTTAAATACCATTTTCGTTGCCGGTATCAGAATAATAGCATTTCATGCTATCAGGCCAGTTTGAATCGATTCACCATCTGCTGGAGTTCGTTCGCCGAGCGGGAAAGATCCGCCGCTGCCTGTTCGGTTTTGTGTGCTCCATGGGCAGCATCATGGATAACTTCCGAAATATGGTGAATGCTCTCGGTTATGCTGTGACTGGTAGCTGATTGCTCCTCCGCGGCTGTGGCTACCTGTGAGACATGCACGATCAATGGACCGATATGCTCCTTGATGGTGCTGATCGCCTGGCTGGAGAGACGTACGTCCCGTGTCCCGCTTCTGACACTTGTTGCGCTCTGTTCCATTGAACTGACAACATTTTTAACATCACCTTGCAAGGAGGCAATGATCGCTTGAATCTCGCGTGTGGCAGAGGTCGTCCGTTCGGCAAGGTTGCGGACTTCGTCGGCTACAACGGCGAAACCACGCCCTTGGTCTCCGGCGCGGGCGGCCTCGATGGCAGCATTGAGAGCCAGCAGATTCGTTTGGTCGGCAATGTCACCGATGGCAATAACAATATCACCGATCCGTTCCGAGTTGGTGCCGAGATCCTTGACAGCCTCCGTGGTGCCGATCACCATCCGCTCAATCTCAGCCATCATGGAAGTCATGCTCGTAACGGTTTCTTCGCCGCTCCTGGTCGCGTTGCTGGTTCCCGAAGCCATCTCAGTCATTTCCTGACAACTCTGCGATATGGTCGCACTGACAGAAGCCATTTCATCCACAGCAGTACTGATGGCGGATGATTGCTTGGAAGCATTTTCGGTTCCCTCGGCGATCTGGGATGATGTTGTGCTCAATAAATTAGAGGCAGACGTCAGATGTGCCGCCGTTCCCTGCATCCCTGCTATCATTGTTCGCATGGAGTTCTGCAATTCTTTCAGGGTCATAAGCATCTTGCTGAATTCGTTTTTGCGCAGGATTGAGATCTCCTCACTCAAGTCGCCGCTAGCCATGGTTTGCAAGTATGCGATTGTTCTCTGTATTGGCCTGTTGATCGACCAGATGTTAACCCATCCGAAAGCAGCACCCAGGACAATAAACAGCGCCGTGGAACCGTACTTGATCAACGGGGCGTCGAATTGTGCGGTATAGCCAGCTGCAAGAATGCATAGACTGTAACTGGTACACAATACGCATAGTCGAAACTTGATGGAAAAGTTAAGGTAATAATTCCAGAGAGTATTCATTGTTGCAAGCCATTCCACAAAGGTGTTGAAAAATGTAATCAGTTGATATCTAATGCCT
>JABBNX010000100.1 GCA_019352135.1 Pseudomonadota bacterium | reverse complement strand
GAAAAAACTACTTCAAGGGTGTAGTACGTCAAAAACATGAAAAAACGGGCGTCCTGTATTGATCTGTAACGTGGTTTTTCTGTAAAAACGGCTGGACTGGCCCTAAGCGGGGATTGCCCCGTAATTCAAAGCATTTTTGCAAGAAGCTCTGGTTCCTACTTATTCTTTGCGACCAACGGCTGGTTCCATGATGCCGCTCGCCCGGTTTTTCGGGCGGGCGGCATCCGTAGGGCTTGTTGGAACGTCTTTCATTTTTTCATGTTCAAGACCCAGTCTCTGTATAGGTTTATTTATGATGAAGGAAAAAGGTCTGTTCCTCAGCATATGAATCCGGAAGAATTAGTTCAACTTTGCTAACTTCTGCAAGATATTTTTCTTTCAAAAAAATCCCGGCCGAAAAAAAAATCTTTTCCCATTCATCTCTAAAAAAGTTCTGAACAACAAAGCTAGTAAACATAAATGGAGAAGGGAATTTTGTGATTGCAAGCCTTATGTCATTAATTGCACCAAAATGTAAATGAACTAGAGGGTGCAAAATTTTCCTAGCATATTGTTTTGAGTAATCAATTCTTAAATGAGAAGTATTTTCAAGATCGAATTTTAAATCGAAAGCACCTTCAACATCCATCAACAAGGAGCAAGTATTGTCATCAGATGATGCATCAAATAGCTCCTCCGTCGTGTATGGCTTTGATCTGCCGGTTCATTAGGGCGGGTTTTAAGTCATGTTGGAATCGCCTTTTGCAATCTGTAACGTCTCGTAATTCTCTTAGCAGACAGTATCGCTTCAGCTTAACTTGCTATTTGTCTTCATCAATCTCATACAAATCATTAAGCTCTTTCTCCTGCTGGATATAGTGATTGAACGCTTTTGTATTTGCCTCCTCTAGATCAATTTCCACATAGTTTATGAAAACATAATCGACAAGAATTCCAAGTGCGCCCTCTAGATCAAATATCTCTTTAATAAAGGTTTTTTCTTGAGAATCCGTTGGATGGAGCATTCTGCATAATGTGCCATGCACGTGAAAAAATTCGTGCCCGTGGCTATAGACTGCGCTGAGTGCGTTAGTAAACTGAAAAATATGTTTCTGAAGCTCTGAATCATACATCCTGAAATATGCAAAGTTAACGATTCCTGCAATATTATAATATATGGTTAGATAATCCGTATCTACGGAAAGAGAGTCTTTGCCAAGTTCAATTATTTTATGGATAAATTTAACCGGAATGCGTTCCATAAGATTTCGTAGCTTTATGATATCTCTTTCTCTTGTCACAGATATCTCTGACAAAAGGACAGCTGGTTTTTCAAGTCGGATCATTTCTCTAATTATGTCTGCAATAGACGATGCGATTCTGATAGCTTCTGCTTTGACTTTTTTCTTGTCGTTTTGTATATCGGATTCAGAAATATTGTACAGGAATGGACGTCTTGTTTTTAAATCAAATGGATAGTTTTCAATTTTTTCATAATATTCGTTAGCGAATCCAATGATCCTTTCTTCTCCAATTCGGCCTAGAGCATATCCTAACTCCAATAGCACATTGGGGTTAGGAGTAGCTTTTTCGCCTAATTTTCCTATCGAGGTGATATCCGCAACAAAAACATCGCAAGATACTATTTTTTCGAGGACTATCTTATTGATATCGATAAATCCGAGCCTGTTTTGAGTATCCATATCTAATTTGACTATTTCAAATCCTTCCTTTTCGTTGACCTTTGATATGGCCAGCTTTAGTACCTCTTTTAGGAAATTTTTGTTTGTATCTCTGTTTGTGTCCATTTGCCATGAATAGAAGACCGTCTTCACATTTAACCCCTAATATGATAATTTGTTTGTCTTTCAGCGAGGCCGAAGCGCATGACGAAGCGAAGACCGACTGCCGTCTGGGTGTTAGTCGGGAGATAGAATCAATACCTGTTGCGACTTGTACTTATCTCTAAGTGTTTCAATTCGGCTGATATCTTCAAGGCAAGTAGCCTTTATTTCGTCTAATACGACCTTTCGTTCGTCTCCAGAAACTACTCTGTTGTCCTTTACCAGCTCTCTTAATACTTTTTCGTTTGAATTGTGGCGGAAAGTGTTGCTGTTGTAGATATTGTTTGCAATGAGGTAAAATCTTTCCTCGTAATCTCGCTTGATATCTTCGTCAGACACCTTTCCATACTTTACAGCATGATAGTATATACGTCCTGACATCAATGACTGCCGTATGATATTGCAATCCTGTCCGGTTAAGACTTTACCAAGTATTGGAAAGATGTTGAAATGCGCAGTTTTCAAGTGCGCATGGGAATATTCCATGTCGCTTTCGTTACTTGTTTCGTGATTTATGAGGCACTTTAGATGTTTTAACGAGTCATCAATGTATTCGATCGCTCGTTGTAACTTCTGTTTTTCTTTTTTTGACCTAAAGCTCATCAATTTTAACAACCATGTGAGAGCATCTATTAATAAATTTTCCACACTCTTCTCCATTTTATATTAATTATTTTGTATTCCAATTGTGTCATAAATAGCGTCAGACCCTTCCTTGGGGGGAAAGCAATGTTTTTAGTTAATTGTGTAGCGATGCATGCTGAGGTTGCACTAGAGGTTGCATGGGGGCAATGTTGAAAAAATGGGTTTGCAGCGTTATGCTGCAAACCCATTGATTTTAGTGGCGGAGAGGTAGGGATTCGAACCCTAGGTACGTTGCCGTACACCTGATTTCGAGTCAGGCACCATCGACCACTCGGACACCTCTCCGTGCTGGTTAAACTCTACATCTAGCTGTTTTATTCCAATATGTTAGCTTTCTGTGGACTTGCTGCAATTTGTTGCTATCTTCGTTACGTTGTCGCTACTTTTTGCACTCTAGTGCACCATGAGTGCACCATTTTTTCGGCTGTTTCTATATCTGTTTTGCGTTGTCAAAGGAGCAATGAATTCAATTAGTCTTTATAACCTATTCTGTTCATAAATTCAACAGAGGTTTTCAAATCTCGGATCACTCGATGGCCATTTGCGGCCTTTATGCAAATGACCATTGAGGGACCGAACAAGGCGCAGCCTTGATAACATGGACATCGTGCAGATTATCTCCTAATCACTCATTACACTGCTACAAATGCCAAAAGTCTTTACCATAAAGATCGGCATGAAAACGGTCGTAGGCATAATCGAACACCACTGATTTAGCATAGCGGTCAAAGGCATGTTCCAACTCTGCCACCTGCCCAAACGTGGCTGAAAACTCAATCAAAAAACCCCGGTGTTTTTCCTGAGGGGAATCAATACCTGCTAGGTCATCTTGTAACCTTTTCCAGGTGCTCTCCTCAGATTTCTGCCCTTTATGGCCTTCATCAACAAAAACCAGATTGCGACCATCCTTGAAAAAGGCTGTGGGTATGGAAACCCCTTCTCCGATTTTTTTGTCCGTAAGTTTATTTATGTCCAGCACTATCACAGTTGACATTGGTAAACGTGGAATATGGCCTGATAACTTCTTTACGGCCATTTAAGCTCTCCCAAATTGAGTAGTGAATATCGACTCAATGGCCTCAAATTGTTCACACCCTGCAAAAGTTAGGGAGGCTGGATCATTGGTCAATACTCTGCTGGCGGGATGTTGAGCCAACTTCGCTTCTGCCCAAACGGCAGAGTCAACAACGGAACAATCACGGAAGAAAACTGCAACAGATCGTTTACGCTGATCATGACCGGTTATCACCACCCCATGTGGTTCTCTATGCGAAGCCATGTCCTGAAATCTAAGGGCGTGCTTCTGAATAGTTCGAGAATTGCCCCCATTAACTCGTATGAGCTGCTATGCAAAAGTATTTCGTCAGCTTTTTCGTATGTCATTGTTTTATCTCCGTTCCATGTGGTTTTTTTATTTACGTCTGTTTTCTTGATTATTGTGAGAGGAGCACGCGGCTCCTCCCGTTATGTCATATTCAGTTGTCCGTCTAGCTTACAGGCAGCCGTGCAAGCAACCAGAACCAATGTTGCAGTTATATCCCGCCCACTCACCAGCACCTTTGTCGGACTGGATTTTTGTTATCGGATTGGTTCCTGATGCAGATTGATTGAACTCTTCAACTTCCTGTAGGAATTCTGGCGTGGGCAGAGTGAATGACTTTAGGGACTCGTGACGGATCAGAAGCGACTGCACATATTGCATGGCTTTCTTACTGGCTTGATCATTGGAATACTGAAGTTTTTCGACCAGAATTCGGATTCTGGATTCATAAGCTGCTACGACGTTATGTAGACCGACAACGCTTTTCTCCAACAGGTAGATGGCCATAGCCTTAACGATGGTATCGAATATGCCACCGAGGATAATCGGTAACGCACGATCAAAATCTTCCCACAGGTCATGTTCCGGCTTCCGGTCCTCTGGTGCGATCCGTTTTAGTTTAATAATAATCGAACGGTCCATCAAGTCGGCGTTGACGATTGCCAGTCTAATACTATTTATGATTACAACATGGCGGATCTGAGCAATGTTTTCGCCTTCATCGGTGTATAACTGCCGGTAGGATATGCCGCCACCGGTACAAACCTGACAAAGTATGTCTGACATAGCCTGCATCAGGACATCTGCCTTGGACTGTCCCGTTTTCAACCTATCAAGGATCGTGTCGTGCAAGGATGGTACTGTTGGGCGGATGATTACATTATTACTTCCCTTTTGTGATGCTATAACTTCCAGCATGCTTGGTGGGGGAGCATCAATTTGTTGTTTTCTGGTATATTTGCGCTTGGGCTTGGGTGCCACAGCGTCTGTTTGTAATACATCAGCTTTTGCCATGTGTTTTGTACCTCGGTTATTTGAAATTTTGTTGCAATTGTAAGGAGTCTGTCGCGAACAGACTCCCACGGATATTTAGTGAACGCGTTCTATGTGTTGACTGGTGCTTCTGCTGAACTCCATTTAGAATCCAGTGCCCAAACTACTGCGCCGACTCTTCCTCACGGCTGTTCTCTTGAATGAGGTTAAACAACAGGTTTTTAAAAAGCATGTTTCCGGAATGTAAAATGTCATACTCCAGCCGATTCAAACTCACGAACTGGTGGCGTAGTAACCTTTTATTGTTGCTGCCAAGTTTTGAACGCTTATAAAGCGCTTCCAACCATTCAATAGTCATGTCCAGGTCGTTAGCATATCCGCTGAAAGACCCCGCGATAACGGCCATTTCAGAAGTGGTCAGCTGTTCAACAACATTGACACCGCCTCCAGGAACACACTTGACACAATCATCCATTGCACGGTCACAGCTCCTGGCAGAATTGCCAGTTATACATATTTTCATAACTTCACCTTTGTGATTCTAGTGTTGGGAGGAACCCGCTGCAGTCAGGACCTCCTGTGATCAAGAACGTTCTATCCAGAATTCCGGTGATGAATTAAATCCCGGAGCCAATCGATTAAAATAAATGATCACCTTCCGTTAGATTCAACCCACTGGAAGAATGCAGCCTCGTCGATAAGAACCCGACGACCGACACGGCGAATGACGCGATCAAAACCGTTTGTGTTGGCGTAGAAGATCAGATGGCGAAGGCCGCCTTGAGGTGGCCATTCATGGTGTTGGTTCCACTTGGGAACAGGGATAAGACGCTTGGGTGATGCAGCAGAAATATTTTGAGTAGACATGATATGCCTCCGTCACGAGTATTCAGAAAAAGTGGCCACTGATTCCGTGTGAAGACAATTATCATGGGGTGATTCAGTTAAAAATTGGGGAACATTCCTGTTTTTATAAGTAGGAAGGTTTTTTTGATTTATCGGGAGGGATTGTTATTCGTCGATATCGTCAGTGTCATTCGTTTTCTTTGGAGCTCCAGCACCTTTTCGAAATTCTTCAGGCAGTAATGGCAGGATACGCTCAAACAATTCTTTGCTGATGCCGTTTGGTTCTTTCGTGAGCAAATCAAACAACTCTTCTCTTTTGACGCGGCGATTTTCTGAGATGCAGAATCTTACGGCTTTAACGGTGGCTTTAATGGCCAAGTCAAAACTTTCTTTTTCTCTGCGGAGCCTACCTAGTTCTCTCTTCTCTGCTGCATTAGGAGCTGTCATTTCGTCAAGAAATTCCTGCTGCTGCAATTTTTTACCACCTCTTGCTTTGTGAGCTTTCAATGTTTTATTGTAAAAATCATCAGGCACAGAGATTGAAATATCCTTAGCCCAATCAATAAATTGTATCGGACAGATAGTACTCTTGTGCAGAATGACTCCCATTATTTCGCCTTGAGAATTTCGGGCATATTCGCAGTAAGTAAGAAAGGTATTTTCTTGAAGCTCACTGGCATCAAGCATATTTATAAAAATTTCATAGCAAACTCTCCACTGTTTTATAAATTCGCTATCATCGATATTTTTTTCATTATGTGATTCAGGAGTCTTGAACGTTGCCAAGAGGTTCAAGCCTTCTTCGAGAGTCCATGTTGTAGCGCCAATTAAATATGACAAATCATCCACTCGTTTTTGAACGATCTGTCTGTACGTTCCTGATTCTCTTTCTTCAAATGGATTACTCATATATTCGCTCCAAATATCTTCTCATTCATGGCCGTTACAACCTTTGAGGTATGCTGTTCTGATAAATGACTGTAACGTTTTACCATCGATAAAGTTTTATGCCCAAGAACGCCAGCAATGTCAACCGTTGTTGCGCCATTCATAGCCAGATATGAGGCTGTGCAGTGCCGAAGATCATGAAAACGGAAATTATCGATACCCGCTTTACTGAGAGCAAGTTTCCAGTGCCTACGTAACGTTGTTGGTTTCTGTGTCCCATTTCCAGGGAAGAGGAGAGGGGTATCGGTTTTGCGAACCTTCTTCAAGGATTTAAGCAATTCCAGTGCGTGGCCTGCAATTGGAACGTTACGCCGTTCACCGTTCTTGGTTTCATGCAGGATAATAAACTGCTTCTCCAGATCAACATCATTCCAGGCCAGGTTGATCATTTCGCTGTAGCGCATGCCACTGGAAATAGCCAGTACCACTATCGGGTAGAGAAGTTTATTCTTGTTCTCCTTGCAGGCGTCAAGCAGACTTCTACGTTCATCGTCAGACAGAAAGCGGACCCGGCCCCTTGACTCAACCGGCTTCTTCACTTTCCTGACAGGGTTGTCTTCGAGCCAGCCCCATTCGTTCACGGCCACGCTAAAAGCATGTGACAGTGCTGCCAGGTAGCGGACACCCGTTGCCGGTGCTCTTTTGGTCCCCTTGTTGGTCTTGCCCTTAAGAAGTTTGTCCCGGCACTCGCCGATCATGCCTGGTGTAACGTCACAGAGAGTATATGCCCCAATTTGAGCCTTCCACCATTTCAGCTGTCCCTCTTGGACATCAGCACTTTTAGGCTTTGTCGGTAGGATGTTTTCGATATAGCGGTCGATCAAATCACCCAGAGTATGTTTCCTGGCCTCGTTGGTCTTGAAATGGCGGTTCTCTCTGATCGCCGACTCGGTATTGGTCGCCCAGTTCTTTGCGTCCGTTATACGCTCAAAGGTTGCCGACTGCGGGGGAAAGCCCTTCAATCTAACAAGTACACGATAGTGCGATTTACCATCTTTGGTTGTTCTCTTCTCGATATTGGCCATGTCCAGTTACCTCACTTTCAATAGGTGACAACAAGTCACAAATAACCACGATTACCAGCGACAATGATGTACAATCATATGACAATATAAAATTTGTACTTTTATAACAGATAGTTACGCTATTGTCCATTTAAAATAGTGCAATTATGGTGCACTTTGCATTTTTTTATTACCCGCAAACGCTTTAAAATAGGGCTTTTACAAGGATGCTCGATCAGTCGCTATGTGTGGTAACCTTTCGAGAATGATCGCTGAGTAGTGCACTAAAATTGCACCATTGAGCCTGTTTTAAACAAAAAAAATGCGCTAGCTGGATTAGCTAACGCATTGGATTAATTTGCTTATGTGAGTTTTACGCTACACGGATTTTCGGGATCATTTCGAGTCAGGCACCATCGACCACTCGGACACCTCTCCGTGGGAGGGACTGTATAACCTATTTTGCTTACTATTTCAAGACCGGTTTTCATTTTTGATGGATTGTCTGTCTGCCGGGGTCAACGACCGAGGTGGCGGGGTGACGTGCTGCCGGTGATCCCGTGGTGGATGCCGACCCGTCCTCCGTCTGCCTGACCGCTTGTATAGGCATCGGCGTTGATGTAGCTCCTGCGGCTGTGCATGGTCCTGATGGGGCCGATCTCGTTCATGGCCTGCCGGATCAAGCCCTCCTTGACCGGTACCAGTGCGCCGGTGGTTACCGGTGTCTGCACCTTCTGCTCTCTCAGGCGGGTGGTGATGATGGATACCGCGCCGAGATAGTAGGATTGCCGCATCAGCCCGCGGTGGCGATTGGGGATGGCACTGCTGACATACTGCTTCATGTAGGTGCTGCACAGCTTCCGCACGGTTCTCTCCAGATAGGTGAAGGTGTAGGCGGCGATCTGGACGTCAGATCCCACACCGATGAACGTCATCCTGCCGGTGGCGGGGTGGTGGATGCCCTGGCAGTCGAATGCCGTGCTGACTCCGGCACTCAGGAGCCGCAGCCATTTCGGCAGTGTCTTTGCCACGGTTGTTTCAACCCGGTCGGCCTTATCCGGCTTGTGGGATGCCTCGATATCGGCCATGGCGAGGTTGTGTTCCGCCAGGAGCCGCTGGGCATGGCCGGCAGCCAGGGCTGCCTCGTGTTCGTTGCTTGAATTGGCCAGGGCCAGCAGCTTTTTTATTTTTTCGATGATGTCGGTTTTCATGCGCTGCCGGCCTGGGTCGTAGCAATACGCTGGAGCAGGGAAGGGGCGGCAACCTTGGACACCTTTGACAGCTGCTGCATCAGTTCGAACGGCACCTGCCTGAGCCGGTAATCAGCCTTCAGGTCATCCACCATGCGGGTCCAGAGATGTCCGGTCATCTCGGCATCGGCCAGTGCCCGGTGGTGCACGCCGTCCGTTTTCAGCTTCTTGTAGCGGACGAGCGTTTCCAGACTGTGACCGGGGGAACCGGGATACACGCGGCGGGAAATGAGCATGGAACAGGCAAACTGCTGCCGGCGCTGCTGGTTGATTCGCTGCAGTTCGGCGTCGAGAAAGCGGCTGTCGAACGAGGCATTATGGGCGACCAGGTGATGTTGTGCCATGAAGGAAGCGAATTTGTCCATGACCTCGGCGATAGAGGGGGCGTTGCTGACCATCTGGTTGGTGATGCCGGTGTACTCCTCAATGAAACGGCTGATTCGCACGCTCGGATTCATCAAGCTCTGGAAACGATCCACGATCACGTTGTTTTCTATCAGGACAGCCCCGATTTCAATGGCCCGGTCTCCGTAATTCGGTGAGAGGCCGGTGGTTTCAAAGTCAAGCACGACTACGCTGTAATTTCCCACTGGGTTACCTTTACGCTTTCAACAATCTGATTGAGGCCAAGTATTATTGAGACCGGCCGGGAATGCAAGCGGTTTGAAACAGTGCCTGCGAATTCGCCCGGAGAGCGGAACGGGTGTATACTCGTAAATGACCATACAATGCAAAGGAGTAGCGTATGTCATCTTCAGAGTACGACGTGATCATCATTGGCACCGGCCCGGCCGGTCTGGGAACCGCCTTTCATCTTACCGGGGTTGCTCCCGGTATCTCGATCCTGATGATTGACCGGGAACGGATTTGCTCCGGCGGGTTGCTCAATGACTGCAAGCAGAATTACACCTACCCGATCGGTTTTGCCACGGACAACTGGACCAGCGCGGAGGCGGAACGGCTCCTGCCGCTGGTGGAAGAGGCGCTGCAACCGACCATCAAGGAGAAACAGAATATCGAGGTCTACCGGCGGCGGGCGGAGCGGCTCGGCGTTGCCCTGCTCGACGTCCGGCAGGCGCATGTGGGCACCGACCGGAGCCGGGTGCTGATCCAGCGGCTGCGGGACGAGCTCACGCGCCGCGGCGTGCGGTTCATGCTGGAACGGGAAGTGACCGACGTATTCAACGATGCTGCCGGAGCGGGTGTTGTCATTGCCGGCGGAGAAACGCTACGTGCCGGGAACGTGATCGTCGCGCCCGGACGAAAAGGGTTCAGTTTTCTCCAGCAGGTGATGGAGCGGCTGGGGATCGCCTATATCGACAACGTGGTTGATGTGGGGATCCGTGTCGAGACCCGGCTGGAAAACTACCCTGTCGTCAATGACTATTACGACCCTAAATTCATGTTCCCAGACGGAGTGCGCACCTTCTGCACCAACTCGGGCCATGCGCGGGTGGTGCTGGAGCGCTATGACGGCTTCTCGCTGGTCAACGGCCATGCTCTTTCCGAACAGCAGGCCGGGAACAACCTGGTCAATTTCGCGCTGCTCAAGACCATCGGCCTGAAGGCGCCAGTGCGCAGCGGCCAGCAGATGGGGGTATTTCTCGCCACGCTGGCCAACGAGATCGGCGGCGGCAAACCGCTCATGCAGCGGGTAGGGGACTTCAGGCTCGGAAAACGCTCTACCGTCGAAACGTTTAACGAGGATCTCTACTCGTTTCCGCCCAGCTGCCCTGTTACCGCCGGTGACCTGGGGCTGGCCGTGCCGGCCAAGATCATGCGCCATATCTGGGCAGCTTTGAAAAAACTCGACACCATCGTCCCCGGCGTCCTGCACCCGAGTACCATCATGTACTACCCCGAGATCAAGATGTACGCCAACAAACCGGCCTTTCTGGACAGCCACTTCAGGGTGAGCAACGGTATCTACATGGTCGGCGACGGCGCCGGAACCTCGCGCGGCATCACCGGCGCCTGGGCCAGCGGGATCAGGGCGGCGGAGGGGATTCTGGAAGGCAGCTGACGATCAAATACGGCAGTTACTCACGCGGAGACGCGGAGTTCGCGGAGAAATTCAAGGGGTTATAGAAAACGATGGCTACACCAATCAGGTGTTTGGTCATTTTGGTTAATCACCTGATTATACTTCGCGTTCTCCGCGTCTCCGCGTGCAACTGCTTTTTTTTAGGTATATTGTTTTTGGGGTTGGCGTGGTGCAACTGCCTGTATTGAAACAGTTGTGAGAAGCAACAGTCATAGTGAAATTCAGGAGTAAAAAGTGCTCTCCACAAAGGCTGTGGAAAACCTGTTGATAGACTAAATCTGCATTGAAAAATGTCGCGTAATCCTGAGGTTTTTATCACTTTGCATAACGAATGAGCACGGCTTGTAAGTAATTGATTTGTCGTGTCAATAGTTATTTTTGCCGGTACACGATCCACACTTTATGTGAAGTGGATCACTGTTTTTAATGAAGACGTAACTGTGTGGATAACTAAGTGAAAAAACAGGGAAGATGCGAACCTTGATTTTTATGGTCTGCCTTTATGGACTATAGCGATCATCGGACGATTGCTCAGGCAAAACATAATCTGTTGTCCGATCAAAATACGGTGTCGTGGTTGCTAAGGCGAACACCGCTTATGATTTCTCCCCGCCTTACGCCAACCCTTCGGCAAGTTCCCTCCAGTACACTATGTCCAGACGCCTGCAGGCACGGGTAACGCACACATAGAGCAGATTCCGGTCCAGGGCCGACTTCCTGAAATCCTTCGAATTCGGGTCGTACAGGATCACGTTGGCGAACTCAACCCCCTTAACCTGATGGGCAATCGTGACCAGAGCTCCCGGCTCGAAGGTCAACTCACCCTGTTGATGCAGCCCGTTTATTCCGGTCAATGCACTGTGGAGCATTTTCTCGTCAGATTTTTTCTTGCAAATAACAGCCGTCAGGCTGTGCGGATCCTCGGCCACCAGCTTCTCCACAAGCCGCCGCAGCAGTGCCAGTGCGCTCTCCTCATCCGTTGCCTTGTGGTACTCAAGGGCGCCGGAATGCCTGCCGACCTGCTCGCTCTCCCGGTTGCTGATACGTGAAGCCAGCGCCATAATCTCTTTGGGACAGCGGTAGGAAACGGACAGGGTTTCGTTGCTCACCCCGACCTCCTTCAAATTGCCGCGAAAAATATCGAAGTCGGCCGCATCGACCCACGACAGGATCTTCTGCTTGCTGTCGGCGCTGAGTGTGATGCTGTTGCGCTTGTCCGTTGCCGCGAGAATCGCCTCAAGCTCCAGGAGAGAAAGATCCTGTCCTTCATCGACAATGATATGGGCGTACCAGCCGAGGGCCTCGCGGATCGGGCCGTCCTTTTCGCGCAGCTGGCAGAGCCGCAGCAGCACGCTCAGGTCGGCAAACGACACACCCTGGCTTTTGACCGAGTAGCGCCGGCGCAGTTCGGCCAGAAACGTTTCCTTCCCCGTGCCATCCACAAACAGAGCATCCAGAACGTAGGGCTGGCCGTAAAACCGCCACAGATCCTGAAGCGGGTCGGCCTCCTGCACTTCCGTGACATAGCGGGCCAGCAGGCCGGACAACTGCGACGATTTCTTCTGTGACGTCAGGGTATCGCCCACAACCGGCTTGATGACCTTGCCGGTCAGGGCGGTGATGGCGCTCAACGCCCAGGCGCTGAATGTATCCACCCGCGTGCTGCCGAGCAGGGCGGAGGAGGTCTGTCTGACGTAGTTGCGGAGCACCTTGTTGAACATGAGGACCAGGCAGCGATCCGGCGAGAAACGCTCGGGATCGTTGAACTGCAGGCACGACAGTCGATGAAGGCTCACAACCGTCTTGCCGCTACCGGCACCGCCGGTGATCAGGGTACAGCCGTCAGTCGCTTCCGAGGTTATCATATGGAACTGATCGGGAGAGATCAAAGAAACGATATCCACCATGCGATGGTCCTGATTCGCCACCTTGGTGTCGGTGGTCGTATGAAACTCCCTGGCGTTTTTCACCCACGTGTCGCCGGCCAGTTCGTAGAGGTCTTCGCCGCACTCCATGCGCCGGAGGGAGCGTTTCACAATCTCCACCGTGTCGCGCCGGGTGATCACCCCCTCACGCTCTCTGCCCTGAATGGTTTCGAAGTATTCATCGCCGGGGTCAAAATCATAGAAGAATCGGGAGATCGGAGCCTTTCGCCAGTCCACGACCAGAGCCCGGTTGTCATGGGACATGAACCCCTGCTTGCCGATGAGATATTCCCTGGCGCCGATTTTTTTGTCGCTGTCGTTGATCCCGACAATCCCGAAGTACGGGCTGTCGGTCATTTCAAACGCAGTGAGATACCTGGCGGGATCAAACTTGTCGTTCTCGATCAGCTTCTCCGTCAACGAGTTCTTCTCATGCCAGTTGACCGACTCAAGGCGTTCCTTCTCCAGTTCGGTCGTGTAGGCGTGGTGATGGGCGATTTTCGCCCGGTTCTGCCGGGCGGTCTCCTCGATAGAGGTGAGCACGTCGGACAGACGCAGCTGTTCCTGCATGACTATGTCAAATTGGGGGTTTTCATTCATATGCAGATTTGAGTTAATCCTGATGCACCGGCAATAGCTAAGCTCCAGGTAACCTGCTGATATTATTTACTAAAT
>JABBNX010000099.1 GCA_019352135.1 Pseudomonadota bacterium | reverse complement strand
ACACGGTAAAGAGAACAACGACGGCCTGCTCTGCATGATCAATCCTGAAATCACGGATCGTAGCGGTGCGGCGACCATGCGTGAAGGGTGCATGAGTGTGCCGGACTATACCGGTGATGTCGAGCGGGCCACCGAAATCACGCTGCAGTTTACTCTGCCGGACGGCACGCATCAGGTGATTGCCGCCAGCGGGTTTGAAGCGGTCGCCATCCAACACGAAATGGATCATCTGGATGGCGTCCTGTTTCTGGACCGCGTAACCAGCATAAAGACCGGGCTGTTCCGGCGGAAGAGCTATTAAATATGATGGGGGATGATGCCATGTCGGAACTCTTGACCAAGAAGGAACAGAAGGAACTGCTGAAAATTGCCCGGGAAACGATTGTTGCGTATGTCACTAACCGGAAGGTACCGGCCGTTGTAACACTGTCACCGGGTTTGAACCTTCATTCCGGTTGTTTTGTCACGGTCAAGCAGAAGGAAGAGTTGCGCGGGTGTATCGGCAATTTTGTCTCCGAGCAACCGTTGTATCTGCTGATACAGGAAATGGCGGTCTCTGCCGCAACCCGCGACCCCCGCTTCTACCCGATGAAAGTCGAGGATCTTGCCGACTTCACCCTTGAAATTTCGGTGCTTTCACCATTGGAAAAGGCTGCTTCGATTGACGAGATTCGGGTTGGCGTTCATGGCATCTACATCGTCAAAGGGACTTACCGCGGGGTGCTGCTCCCTCAGGTTGCCACCGAATACGGGTGGAATCGCGACGAGTTCCTGCAGCATACCTGCATCAAGGCCGGCCTGCCGAAGGATGCCTGGACGGGTGAGTGTGATATATTTATCTTCAGCGCCCAGGTTTTCGGCGAAGGAGCGCGAAAGTAGCAATCCTGCCTCTCATGTTTTATTCAAATCTGCCTGCGGCAAGCCACGAACCATCTCTTCAAATTCTCCAGCAAGCGGAGCGAAGGCCGTGACCTCTATTCTCTTCGAATTCTGAAATGTCATTGCGGAGCAGTGCAGCATCATGCGTCCGGCTGACGGGCCGCCATAGGTAGCATCGCCGATGATCGGCAGTCCGACCGAGGCAAGATGAACCCGGATCTGGTGGGTGCGTCCGGTCAGCGGCTGCGCTTCTACGAGTGAGAGGTCAGCGGATGACGCAACGATCCGGAATTCGGTTATGGATGGTTTCCCCCCTTCAACGATCCCGTAACGGGCCGAGGCAACCTTTCCGATCGGTGCGTCCACCCTCCACCTCTCCTGATCGGGGTGGCCGCGTACCACTGCCAGATACCGCTTGTCGACCAGACCGTCCTGAAATTGTTTGGAAAGCCAGGCGGCGGCAGGCCTGTTTTTCGGAAAGATCATTGTTCCCGAAGTGCCGCGATCAAGGCGGTGAACAACCCGGGCCGGCTCGCTGTTTCCCTGCGCCTTGAAATATTCGGTCACCCAGTATTCCAGAGTCCCTTTCAGCTGGTAGGGGGTGCGCTGGCTGTTGATGCCGGCCGGTTTATTGACGGCGATCAGCTCGGCATCCTCGTACAGCAGCGCCTCGGGAGGCAGCTGCAGCTCCTGAAAGCGCCCCGCCTCCATGATGCCGATCTCGATGACATCTCCCGCCTTGACACCCCGGGACGCCACCCGTACCAGGGCGACATTGACCGTACACCCGCCTCGGTCGATGATGCGGCGCGCCTCCGATTTGCTGACTCCTGCACAAAGGGTTGCGATGGCATCATCGAGACGTACTCCGCTCTGATCTTTCCCAACTATTTTTCGTAGTATCATGGTGTCGTAGTATCCTTTTTAGCCGTTGATTTCAATCAATTCCTTTGTGGCGAAAGCACATCATTTCTGCTAGACTCCGCCGCCATGATCGATTCCAACTGCAACTCCATACCCGCATTGCGTGGTCCGGTGCCGCTTTCACACCTGTTCCTGCACACGTTTGTCCGTGACGGGCATACTGTCATTGATGCGACCTGCGGCAACGGCCACGATACTCTGCTATTGGCCCGTTTGGTCGGCACCCGCGGCCATGTCTGGGGTTTTGATATTCAGCAGCAGGCGATTGTCGAGACCGGCCGCAAGCTGGCGGAAGCGGAACTGGCGAAGCGGGTGACGCTCCTGCCGGTTGGGCACGAAGAGCTGGCAACGCATGTCCCGGGGTCGGTACAGGTTGTACTGTTCAATCTTGGTTATCGCCCCGGTGGAGATCGCAGCGTCATTACCCGGCCTGACACAACCGCCAGAGCGCTGGAACAATCGCTCGATCTGCTTGCAGCGGGCGGAATTGTGCTGGTGACGGTGTACCCCGGCCATAGCGGCGGCGCGGATGAACAGTCCACCGTCGAGAACTGGGCGGCAGAACTCGATCCACGGGCCTGGCATTGCTGGCGCATGGGGCAGACCAACGTCAGCCAGGCCGCTCCGTACCTGCTCCTCGTCCAGAAAGTGCTCTGACATGCTGCACAACCTGCTCCCCTTCATAGCCGTCCTGCCGGCGCTGGTATATTCGCTGATCTCGCTGTTCTGCGCGCTGAAATACTTCAAAACAGCTGGCCACCTCACTTCTCACCTCATACCTCACGGAGTTTCTATTCTGAAGCCGGTCAAAGGGATGGACGAAGACAGTTACGATAACTTTGCCTCGTTCTGCCGCCAGGAGTATGTGGGGAAGGTGCAGCTCATTTTTGCCGCAGCATCGCCTGACGACCCGGTTATCCCGGTCATCAGGCAGTTAATTGGCGATTTCCCGGAACATGACATCATGTTGTGTATCAATCCGGCCCTGCACGGGCCTAACTACAAAGTTTCCAATCTGATCAACGCCTTCCCCGAGGCAACTCATGACATTATTATCGTCTGCGATAGTGACATCCATGTAGCGCCGGACTATCTGCAGTCGGTGACGGCCCATTTTTCCGATCCGCAGGTCGGCCTTGTCACCTCCCTGTACCGCACTTCCACTGTCCATGGTATCGCCACCGCCCTCGAAGCAATCGGCTTTACGTCCGAGATGATTCCCAACGTGCTGGTTGCACGGCAACTGGAAGGACTTACCTTCGCTCTGGGCGCTTCGATGGCGGTCAGGCGCGAAGCATTGCGTGCTATCGGCGGTTTTGAATCACTGGCAGGCTATCTGGCCGATGATTACCAGCTCGGCAACAAGATTCACCGTGCCGGGTGGCAGATCGTTCTTGACCCCTGCTTTGTCGAGAGTGTCATCAAATCTGAAAATCTGATGTCCGTACTGTCGCGCCAGTTGCGCTGGGCCCGCACCATGCGGGTCAGCCGCCCGGGAGGCTACCTGGCCTCCGGTATGACGCTGCCGTTCCCCGCCGCTCTGCTGGCAACGCTGCTGGCTCCGTCACCGGCACTCGGAGTTGCGGCGGTAGCGGTGCTGTACGGCGTACGCCTGAACGTCTCCACCCTGCTCAGCCGGCGCTTTGTCCGGGACGGGCTCTTTCCCCGCTGGCTCTGGCTGCTCCCCCTGCGGGACATGCTCGCTTTTTTCACCTGGGCACTCTCATTCCTGGGAAATCGGGTTGAATGGCGCGGTAGCCGCTTCGTTCTGAAACCGGGTGGAAAGATCGAGGAGTTGGTCTGATGAAGTCGCATTTCCTGTGCCGGTTTATGCCGAAGAAAGGCTGACAGGGCGGAAGGATGTGAAAAAAATGTTGACTCCTCCAGAGCAAAAGGGCTAAAAGGAATGAACGTTCATTCTGATGGTGAGGCAGAGAAAAGTATGGCAAAACTGGAAAAACGCGATGAGATCGTTCGAGCAGCTTTGGAGTTGATTGCCGAGCACGGCTTTCATGGCGCCCCGATGGCGATGATAGCTGAAAAGGCCGGGGTCGGCGCTGGAACGATCTACCGCTACTTCGAGAACAAGGATGTGTTGATCAACGAACTGTACCGCGATCTGGAAGAGCGGCTTTGCGCCGTTCTTATGGAAGGCTATTCTTCGGAGCAACCGGTCAGGGAAAGGTTTATCCATCTCGGCACCGCAATCCTCCGTTACTGTATTTCCAATCCGCTCGATTTCCGCTTTCTGGAGCAGTTTCATAATTCTCCCTACGGCGTGGTGCATCGCCGGGATAAACTCTTTGGTAAAACCGATCAAAAAGACGTGTACCGCGAATTATTCGAGGAAGGTCTGGTTCAGCACGTTGTCAAACAACTCCCCATGGTCGTGCTCTTTGCCCTGGCATTTGGCCCCCTGATCACCGTGGCGCGTGACCATATCCTCGGTTTTGTGGTCTTGGATGAAGCCCTGATCGGGCAGGCCATTGCCGCCTGCTGGGATGGCTTGAAGCGGTAAGTTTTTTATATTCGAAATCATATGGTAATGCAGGCATATAGGAATGAACATTCATTTTATTAAAATCACAGGGGTGTCTATGCAAGCCACGTACAGAACCAAATTGATTGCTGCCGCCGGAATTCTTCTCGGCGGCCTGATGGCTGCATCATGCAGCAAGGCGCCTCAAGCACCACCACAGGCAGCCCCTCCGGAAGTGGGGGTTGTGACGGTGCAGCCGCAGCGCGTGGCGATTACCACCGAATTGTCGGGGAGAACGTCAGCTTTTATGGTTGCCGAGGTGAGACCTCAGGTGGGGGGGATCATCCAGAAGCGGGTTTTTACCGAGGGAAGCGAGGTCAAGGCCGGCCAGCTGCTGTACCGGATTGATCCGGCCAGCTATCAGGCCGCGTATGCCAGCGCCAAGGCAGCAGAGTCCCGGACTGAGGCTACCCTGATCGCGGCGCGGCTGAAGGCCTCGCGCTACCAGGATCTCGTCAAAATAAAGGCGGTCAGCCAGCAGGACAACGACGATGCACAGGCAGCCCTCAAGCAGGCAGAGGCCGACGTAGCGGCGGCCAAGGCGGCGGTGGACACCGCCCGGATCAACCTGGCCTACACCAGGGTAACGGCCCCGATCTCCGGGTGGATCGGACGCTCGACCGTGACCGACGGAGCCTTGGTAACAACCAACCAGCTGGTGGCGTTGGCCACGGTCCAGCAACTTGGCACCATGTATGTGGATGTCACCCAGTCCAGTGCCGAAATGCTGAAGCTGAAACAGAGCCTCGCCAGCGGCCTGCTGAAAAAAGGCGGGGCGTCACAGGCACGGGTCAGGCTGCTGCTGGAGGACGGAAGCTCGTATCCAGTGCCGGGAACCCTCAAGTTCTCGGAAGTCACCGTTGACCAGAGCACCGGTTCCATTACCCTGCGGGCTATCTTCCCCAACCCGAAACATACCCTGCTGCCGGGCATGTTTGTCCGGGCAATCCTGGAGGAGGGGGTCAACGAGCAGGCGATACTGGTTCCGCAACGGGGAGTTACCCGTAATCCAAAAGGTGATGCGATGGTCATGCTGGTCGGGGCCAAAGAGATGGTTGAACCGCGGATTATCACGGTCGCCCGGACGGTTGGCGACAACTGGCTGGTGAGCGGTGGGCTGAAAGCCGGTGACCGTGTCATAGTGGAAGGTCTCCAGAAGGCGCGACCGGGAACACCGGTCACGGCTGTACCCTTCGGAGCCAAACCGGAAGCGTCTCCTGCAGGAACCACCCAACCAGCTGCAGCCAAAAAGTAAAGGAGCCGCTCCATGCCCAAATTTTTTATAAATCGCCCGATTTTTGCGTGGGTGATCGCCATCATGGTTATGCTGGCCGGCCTTCTGGCTATCAAAACCCTGCCGGTTTCCCAGTATCCGGCGATTGCTCCGCCACAGATCGCCATCAACGCCGTCTATCCGGGCGCCTCGGCCCAGACCGTTCAGGATACGGTTACGCAGGTCGTGGAACAGAAGCTGAACGGCATCGACAACCTGATCTATATGGCGTCCACCAGTGACTCGTCAGGGGCGGTGTCGATCACCCTGACTTTCAAGGCGGGGACCGACCCGAACATCGCCCAGGTGCAGGTGCAGAACAAACTGCAGCTGGCTGTGCCGCTCCTGCCGCAGATCGTGCAGCGGCAAGGTATCTCGGTCGTAAAATCGACCAGGAACTTTCTGCTGATTGTCGGACTTGAATCGGAAGACGGCTCCATGGACCGCAATGCCCTGACCGACTACATGGTCTCCAATCTTCAGGATATTATCAGCCGCCTGGAAGGCGTGGGAGAACTGCAGCTCTTCGGCACCCAGAACGCCATGCGCATCTGGGTAAACCCGGCCAAGCTGGATAACTTCCATCTGACTACCAACGATGTGACCGCGGCGCTGCAGGCCCAGAACGCCCAGGTATCGGCCGGCCAGTTCGGCGGCTCACCGGCGACGGCGGGGCAGCAGTTGAACGCGACGATAACGGCCCGCACCCTGCTGCAGACTCCGGAGCAGTTTGATAACATCATCCTGCGCACCAATAGCGACGGCTCCACGGTCAAGCTCAAAGATGTGGCCGAATGCAAGATCGGCACCGAGAACTACGATATCCAGTCGTTCTACAACGGAAAGCCGATGGGTGGCATGGCAATCCGGCTGGCATCCGGCGCCAACGCACTGGATACGGGCAACCGGGTCAAGGCCAAGATGGCGGAGCTGTCCAAATACTTCCCACCCGGCATGAAGGTCGTCTACCCCTACGACACGACCCCCTTCGTCAAGATCTCCATCGAGGAAGTGGTCCAGACCCTGTTTGAGGCGGTTTTCCTGGTCTTTATCATCATGTTCCTCTTCCTGCAGAACATCCGCGCCACCCTGATCCCGACCATCGCCGTGCCGGTGGTGCTGCTGGGCACCATGGGCGTACTATCGGCCACCGGTTTCTCCATCAACACCCTGACCATGTTCGCCCTGGTCATTGTTATCGGCCTCCTGGTGGACGACGCTATCGTCGTCGTCGAAAACGTCGAACGAATCATGACCGAGGAGGGGTTGTCACCCAAGGAAGCGACCATCAAGTCCATGGGGCAGATCACCAGCGCCCTCTGGGGCATTGCCACCGTACTGACGGCGGTATTCCTCCCGATGGCCTTTTTCGGCGGTTCCACCGGCGTGATCTACCGCCAGTTCTCCGTCACGATCATCTCCGCCATGATCCTGTCGGTGCTGACGGCAATGATCCTGACCCCGGCTCTCTGCGCCACCCTGCTCAAACCGGTTGCAAAGGGGCATCATTCCGGTGAATCCGGCTGGTTTACGTGGTTCTTTCGCCACTTCAACCGGCTGTTTGAATTTTCCCGGGGAAAGTATGAAGGGATCGTCGGTCGTTCCTTCGGCAAGCCGCTGCGCTACCTGGTGATATACAGTGCCATTGTCGCCCTCATGGTGTTCTTTTTCCTGCGTCTTCCCACATCATTCCTTCCCGATGAGGATCAGGGGTTCATCATCTGCCAGGTACAGCTGCCGGCCGGGGCTACACAGGAACGAACCGTAAAGGTACTACGTCAACTGGAGCAGCATTTCCTCAAAGATGAGTCAAAGACGGTTGAGGGGGTTATCACCGTGGCAGGGTTCAGTTTTGCCGGCCGCGGCCAGAACATGGGGCTGGCGTTTGTAAAACTCAAGGACTGGAAGCTGCGCAAGTCCACGGACCTGAAGGCGCCGGCCGTTGCCGCCCGGGCCATGAAAGCGTTCTCGCACATCCGCGACGGTCTGGTTTTTGCTTTTTCGCCACCGGCGGTGCTCGAGCTGGGTGTGGCGAACGGCTTTGACTTCCAGCTGCAGGATCGTGGCGGCCTGGGGCACGAAAAGCTGATGGAGGCGCGCAACCAGCTGCTGGGCATGGCCATGAAAAATCCGAAACTTATCGCGGTGCGCCCCAACGGCCAGGACGACTCCCCCCAGTTCAAGCTGAATATTGACGACGTCCGGGCCGGCGCCCAGGGGGTGTCGCTGGCGGATATCAACAATGTCCTCTCAACCGCCTGGGGAAGTTCGTATGTCAATGACTTCATCCAGAATGGCCGGGTCAAAAAAGTCTACCTCCAGTCGGAAGCCAAATACCGGATGGTGCCGGAGGATATCAACAGCTGGTATGTCAGCAATAAAGATGGTCAGATGGTGCCGTTTTCCGCCTTTGCCACCGCCCGCTGGCAGTACGGTTCACCGCGTCTGGAGCGGTACAACGGCATTCCGTCCGTGGAAATCCTGGGGCAGGCTGCTCCGGGGTTAAGCACCGGTGAAGCGATGGCCGAGATGGCTAAAATGGCGGCCAAACTGCCGACCGGTATCGGGTACGAATGGACCGGTCTCTCCTACGAGGAACAGCATGCCGGCGCCCAGGCACCGGCGCTTTACGCGATCTCGCTGCTGGTGGTGTTTCTCTCTGTGGCGGCCTTGTACGAGAGCTGGACCATTCCCTTCGTCAACCTGCTGATGCTGCCGCTGGGGCTGGTAGGGGCGGTTACGGCGGTTACGCTGCGGGTGCTCCCCAACGATATCTATCTCCAGATCGGGCTGCTCACCACTATAGGGCTATCAACGAAGAACGCCATCTTGATCATCCAGTTCATCAAGGACCAGATGCATCAGGGACTTGGATTAGTTGATGCTACCCTGGCAGCGGTAAAGATCCGGCTTCGTCCGGTCATCATGACATCGCTGGCCTTCTTCTTCGGCACACTGCCGCTGGCCTTGACTCGCGGAGCCGGGGCCGCGGCTCAGAACGCGATCGGTACCGCCGTTACCGGTGGACTGCTCTCCGCCACCTTTATCGACCTGATTTTTATTCCGTTTTTCTTTGTCCTGGTCTCCCGCCTGGTTACGAAGAAGGGACCGCAGCACCCACCTGTAGAACCTGTCGTTTCCAGCGACCCCCCGGAGGTACACTGAGATGAACCATATAAAACGGATGACGACAGCCATCTGCCTCCCTCTGGGCGCATTTTTCTGCCTGAATGGCTGTGCAACAACCATGGCACCCACCTACACTCGGCCCGCCGCTCCGGTACCGGCTGTCTGGCCGTCTGGACCGGCCTATCAACCAGAGACCGCCACGCCCTCACAAAAGCCGGTGGCAGACATCCCCTGGCAAGAATTTTTTGTTGACAGCCAACTCCGCACGCTGATCGATTTGGCACTTAAAAACAACCGTGATTTGCGGGTTGCGATCCTCAATATTGAGCGCTCCCGTGCCCTGTACCAGATCCAGCGTTCCGATCTCTTCCCGAAGGTTGACGCATCCGCAGATGCAAGTTTTCAGCGGGTTCCCGCAGGCCTCACCGGGGCCGGCACGGCTGCAACCGTCGATCAATACAACGTCGGCCTCGGAGTAAGCTCCTACGAACTGGATCTGTTTGGCAGAGTGCGCAGCCTCAAGGACCAGGCGCTGGAACAATACCTGGCCACCGAGCAGGCCAGGCGCAGCGTGCAGATCAGCCTTGTTTCCCAGGTCGCCGCAAGTTACCTGGCCCTGGCAGCGGACCGTGAGCAGTTGCAGCTCGCCACGGAGACCCTGAAGAGCCAGAACTCTTCCTACCAGCTCACCCGGAGTCGTTTTGAGGCGGGCGTTTCATCCGCTCTCGATCTCAACCAGGCCCAGACCAGTGCGGATACGGCGCGTGTGGATATCGCCCGTTTCACCACCCTGGTGGCCCAGGACGTGAACGCCCTCAATCTCGTGGTTGGCTCGCCGGTTCCGGATGATCTGTTGCCGACGGCCCTTTCTAAAACGCTTACCGCCCTGAAGGACGTAGCGCCCGGTCTGCCGTCCGACGTACTGCTCCGCCGCCCCGACATCCTCCAGGCCGAGGGGCAGCTCAAAGCGGTCAACGCCAATATCGGCGCGGCACGGGCGGCGTTCTTTCCCAAGATCACGCTGGTTTCGTCCATTGGATTCGGCAGTGACGATCTGGCGGGGCTCTTCAAGCCCGGTTCCTTTGCCTGGAAGTTTGCACCGCAGATCACACTGCCCATTTTCGACGGCGGCGCCAACCGGGCCAACCTAAAGGTCGCAGAGGTGGATCGCGATATCGCCGTGGCCCAGTACGAGAAAGCCATCCAGACCGCCTTCCGGGAAGTTGCCGACGCCATGGCCCAACGGGGGACCATTGACGAACAGCTGGCGGCCCAGCAGTCCCTCGCCAATGCTACTTCCGAGAGCTATCGCCTATCACAGGCCCGTTACGACAAAGGGGTCGACAGCTACCTGGTCGTGCTGGACTCCCAACGCTTTCTCTACAGCGCCCAGCAGAACCTTATCGCAGTCCGTCTGGCCCGGCTGGTCAATCAGATGACCCTGTACAAGGTGCTCGGCGGCGGTACCAGTGAGTGATGGAGCTGATTTTCTGCCAGTTGCTGATATTTCAGAGGATGATTTTTTCAGATTAGGAGCGTACGTGTTGGCATGAAAAGAGTAATGTGGTCTATTCAAGCGGTGATTTTTTACCTGTGCACACTTGCATTTTCCCTTCTTCCCCAGCGCCTTGTTCGCCCGGTTGGACACCTGATCGGCACGCTGGGTTTCGCGCTTATTCCAAAACGACGCCATATAGCCATTACTAATATTCGTCAGTCGCTTCCTGCGATGACGAAACAGCCGGATTGGGACTTCTCCACTGCGGCACCCGAAAAAATTACACGCCTGATGTTCTGTCATCTGGGGATATCGTTAGTTGAAACGTGCCGCCTGTACCACGGTCGAGGCGAAGAGGTGCTGCAGAACATTGAAGTGAGAGGGGAGGAATATCTGGAGGCCAGAGCCAGAGGCAAGGGAGTAGTGGTTCTTACCGGTCATTGCGGCAACTGGGAGCTGGCAGCCTTGGCGCTCGCCCGGCACTTTAATTCCCCTATGGCCGTGGTTGCCAGACGTCAGAACAGTCCATATCTCAACAGCATGGTAGAGAAAATGCGGCTGCGGTACGGCAATCTGATCATTTACAAGGATAACGCTTTCAGGGGCATGATAAAAAGAGCGTTTTTTGCTTCTGGAGACCATGCCACTGTTGGTTGCCAGCTGCAGTCCCATTTGTTTTGAGGCCATGTGCGGAATCAAGTTCTGCTTTGCTTTTTCAAATCATTGATGTATATTTTTTTGCTACTTCTCACGGCTTAAAAGGATTTACGTGGTTCAGGCACTTGGACATACAACCATAAAGATGGTGCGGGAAATGGGGCGGTTGGGCTGGTTTATGCTCTACTCGCTTTACATGATTGTCCGGCGACCGGGCAGCCTCGTGCATGTCCTGAAACAGATCCGCTTTATCGGCACGAAGTCATTGTTCGTGATTGTGCTGACCGCCGGATTTACGGGTATGGTTCTCGGACTGCAGGGGTATTACACCCTGACCAAGTTTGGTTCGGAAGGGATGCTGGGGGCTGCCGTAGCGCTTTCGCTGATTCGCGAGCTTGGGCCGGTACTAGCCGCCCTGATGGTGACCGGGAGGGCCGGTAGCGCCATCACGGCGGAAATCGGCATCATGAGGATCACGGAACAAATCGATGCGCTGGAGACCATGGCGCTGGACCCCTTTAAATATCTGGTTACGCCAAAATTCATTGCCGCCATGATTTCTCTCCCGCTGCTCTGCGCCATCTTCGATGTGATCGGCATCTACGGCGGCTGGCTGGTCGGCGTCAAGCTGCTGGGGGTCAATCCCGGAGCCTATTTCTATGAAATGGAAAAAGCGGTTGTCTGGCGTGATGTGTATTCCGGCATTATGAAGTCCTTTTCCTTTGGCGTCATCATCGCGTGGATCGGGTGTTACAAAGGTTACTACGCCGGTCATGGCGCCGAAGGGGTTTCTAAAGCGACCACCGAGTCGGTTGTGTTGACGTCGGTCATTATTCTTGTGTGGGATTACTTCCTCACTTCGGTGCTCCTCTGACATGATTTCACTGAGAAAGGTACATAAGTCGTTCGGTGCGCAAAAGGTGCTGGACGGACTCGACCTGGATATCCCGGCTGGCAAGATTACCGCGATTATCGGCCCCAGCGGCGAAGGTAAAAGCGTGCTCTTGAAGCACCTGATCGGCCTTCTGCAGCCTGACAGCGGCGCTGTTGAAGTTGACGGCGAAAGTATCATTGATGTGCGCCGCTCCGAGTTGAACCGGATACGCGAAAAATTCGGCATGCTGTTCCAGAACGTGGCACTGTTTGATTCAATGACGGTTTTTGAAAATGTTGCATTCCCGCTGCAGGAGAAGACCTCCCTGTCAAAGGAGGAGATCCGGGGCAGGGTGCTCTCGGCCTTGGAAGATGTCGGCCTGAAAAATATCGAAACCAAATTCCCGGATGAGCTCTCCGGTGGCATGAAAAAGCGTGTCGGACTGGCACGCGCGGTGGTGCTCAACCCGAAAATCATCCTGTTTGATGAACCGACCACCGGGCTTGATCCGATCATAAAGCGGGCGATCCACCAGCTCATCAAGGATACGCACGCCAAGTTCGGTTTTACTGCAGTGATTGTTTCGCACGAAATTCCGGAAATCTTTGATGTGGCCCAGAATGTGGCGATGCTGTTCAGAGGGAAAATTCTTCAATACGGCACCCCGGACGAGATTATTAATTCAACCGATCCGGCGATTCGGCAGTTCATCAGCGGCAGCCTGGACGGGCCTATCCAGATGGTTTAGAAACTGGTTCATTTAAGTGAGGTAATATATATGAATATGGCAAAACTTGAAATGATGGTCGGCACGTTTATGCTGATCGGGATCCTGTGTCTTGGCTACGTTTCAATAAAACTGGGCAAAATGGAGATAATCGGCGGCGATTCATACACCGTAACCGCCATCTTTGATTCGGTTTCGGGGCTCAAGCCGGGAGCGCGCGTCGAAATTGCCGGTGTCGAAGTCGGGAAGGTTGACCGGATAGCGCTCGATAACAAAACTTTTGACCGGGCATATGCCTATCTTAAAATCAATTCCGGAGTAAAGATTACGGACGATGTTATCGCGTCGGTGAGAACAAGCGGGATCATCGGTGATAAATTCATCAAACTTCGCCAAGGCGGCTCTGATCAGATGCTGAAAAATAATGATAAGATCCGTGAGACTGAGTCGTCGATTGATATCGAAGAGCTGGTCAGTAAATTTATCCACGGTAAGGTGTAGTTCCTTTCTTTGGAACCCTGCAAACCAGAATGAGCCAGTTTGTTTTAATGCCATACTAAAGGACTGTAGTAATGAAATCTTTTTTGCGTGCCTGCATGATTGTTGGGGTGCTGTTTGCCACTGCCGGTATCAGCCATGCCGTCGAAACTCCGGCACCTCAAGCGGCTCTGACTCTTGAAGATTGTGTCCGAATGTCTTTGAAAGCGGCGCCTGAGCTGGGTGAAGCTGAGAGCGACATTGATCTCGCGACCAGCAAGCTTGACGAAGCAAAGGGGTACCGATTTCCGAAACTGGAGATGACGACCCTGTTCGGACCGGCGCCGACTGCCAAGCGACAGGACCTTAATCCCATCAACACTGATAAACCATTCAGCTTCAATGAGCTTACCTGGTTCGCCAGCGCCGATGCCACGGTCATCCAGCCGCTATACACCTTTGGCAAGATCTCGGAGAATATGCAGGCCGCAACGCACGGCATCGAAGTCAACCGGGCTCTCAAGCAGCAACGGGCCAACGAGATCGTGCAGAA
>JABBNX010000098.1 GCA_019352135.1 Pseudomonadota bacterium | reverse complement strand
ACAGCTCCCGCAGGCAGTCGGAGCAGAGCGCGGAATCGGGGGCAATCTGGATGTCGGCCATGCCGGTGCCGCTCGGGAGTATCGTAAATGAATGATCGTCGTTGACGGGAATATCTATGCGGGCATGCGCTGTTATGACTGCCAAAGGAGGGAGGGTCGTCCAGAGTGTGTCTTCAAAGGCATCAAGCCGGGCAGACGTTCCCTGATACTCAATTTCGACACCGGCTGGCGTGTTACGCACCCAGCCGGTCAAATCCTGTTCAAGCGCCAGGCGGTACACAAACGGTCGAAAACCGACTCCTTGGACTATCCCCTGAATCGCGTACTTCCGCCGGTAAATCAGCGCTGCGTCCCGGCACTCAGCCACTGGTACCACGCCTCCATGCCTTCGCCGCTCGTGGCGGATACTTCGAAGATGGTAATGCCGGGGCTTACACGGCGAGCATACTCCTTGCATTTCTCAACATCAAAATCGAGATGTGGCAGCAGGTCGGTCTTATTGAGCAGCATGACAGTAGAATTGTGGAACATCTGCGGGTATTTGAGCGGTTTGTCCTCTCCTTCGGTAACGGAAAGCACGACAACCTTGTGGTGTTCACCCAGGTCAAAGGCTGCCGGACAGACGAGGTTGCCGACATTTTCGATCATCAGTACATCCAGATTGTCCAGATCAAAATTATCGGTGCCGTGCATAATCATGTGGGCATCCAGATGGCATCCGGCGCCGGTGTTGATCTGGCGCACAGGGATGCGGGTAGCGGCAATGCGTCGGGCATCGTTATCGGTCTGCTGGTCACCTTCAATAACGGCGAAACGCAGCTTGTGAGACAGATCCCGCAATGTCCGTTCCAGCAGCGTTGTCTTGCCGGAACCGGGCGAACTTACCAGGTTCAGGACGAAAATTCCCTTTTCTTTGAACAGGGCACGATTAAAGCCTGCCAGGCGGTTGTTTTTACCGAGGATATCTTCTTCAATGGCAATGGTCGTCCGCGCTCCGGACTCTGGGCCATGCGTGTGAGAATGTTTGTCTCCATGGGAGTGTGAATGACCGTGATCACTGTCGTGATCGTGATGATGATTTGGTGTGGAACATCCGCAGGTTGTGCACATTGGTGACTCCTGAAACATAGTTTCAAATAAGGTATCAGGTTCTCACGGCAGATGCAATATCAGTTGCTTCAGGATTGTGTTTACATCTCGCCGAACTGCAGTTGGTGCAACCTGGCATATATACCGCCCGAGCGCAGCAACTCTTCATGCGTACCCTCTTCGGTCTTGACTCCATGCTGAATGGTGATAATACGGTCTGCATCGTGAATGGTGGAGAGACGATGGGCAATAACCAGCGAGGTGCGCCCTTCCATCAACCCCTTTATCCCCGCCTGGATCATCTGCTCCGAACTGCTGTCGATGCTGGCAGTAGCCTCATCCAGTACAAGTATTTCCGGATCAAAAGCGACAGCCCGGGCAAAAGAGATTAGTTGCTTTTCGCCGACGGAAAAATTACTCCCCCGTTCCCGGACCTCCTCTTCATAACCGTGCGGCAGCCGGTCGATAAAGCGGTCAGCCCCGACCGCCGCCGCTGCCTGACGAACACGTTGCCGGGCCGGTTCATCCCCCAGGCAAATGTTAAATTCGATGGTCCCGGCAAAAAGACAGGGGTCTTGCAGTACGACACCGATCCGGCGACGTACCTGCTTGACATCGAACTCTCGAATGTCGGTCCCCTGTAAAAGGATGCTGCCGCGCTCGATATCATACAAGCGTGTCAGTAAGCGGGTTATAGTTGTTTTGCCGCCGCCGCTTTCGCCGACGATGGCGATCCGCTCGCCGCGGTGGACCGTAAGGTTGAAGCCGCTCAGTATGTCGTTACCGCTCTGATAGGAAAAAGACACGTCACGGAATTCAATGAGTGGAAGCAAATCCTCCCGCCCTGTCGGGCACCCCCTTTTGTCACAGGGGGACAGGGGCGGTTTTTGATCTGCCACGGGCGTGTCCAGCAGGGCAAAAATTCTTTCCAGTGCCGCCATCGCCCCCTGCATGACTGAATATTTAGCTGAAAGGTCGCGAATGGGAGTGAAAAACTTTTCGATATACTGGATGAATGCCACCAGTACGCCGAAGGTCAGAAATCCCGACATGATCTCACCGCCGCCGTACCAGATGATCAGTGCCACAGCAATTGAGGAGAGCGCCTCAACCAGCGCGTATAACGACGCATCCCAGAAGATGACCGGCGTATTGGCGTCGCGATACGACGCGTTCAGCAGGCTGAAGCGCCGTTCTTCATCCCGTTCCCGGTTAAAACTCTGGATGATGCTGATGCCGGAGACGCATTCATTGAGAAAGGCATTCAGACTCCCCAGGCGGGCACGAACCTCACGGAAGGATTTTCTCATGCGGCGCCGGAAGGTATAGGCGACATACAGTAGAACAGGGAGGACGGAAAAGGTCACGAGCGACAGTTTCAGGTTCATCCAGAGCATTACGGAGATAATTCCGATCAACAGCAGGATGTCACCGATGATGGTGATAATACCCGACGCAAACATTTCGCCAAGTACCTCTATGTCACTGGTCAGCCGGGTGACGACGCTCCCGGTCGGTACGCGGTCAAACCATGAAACCGGCAGATGCATGACGTGACGGTACAGTTCCGAGCGCATATCCGACATGACCCGCTGTCCGACCGACTGCAGCAGGTACACCTCCAGAAAGGAAAGCAGCGATTCAGCCAGCAGAATGCCGAGGAACCCGAGTGCGATATTTCCCAGTCCGGCAAGTTTTCCGGTGATGATGTGGTTGTCGATGGCAAGCTTGATTATCCAGGGTTGTGCCAGTTTGCACGCGGCAACAAGCGGCAGGATAACCAGTACGACCGTGACCGACATCCGGTACGGAACCACGTAGCGTGCAAAGCGCTTCAACAGGGAGGTGTCGTAGGCTCTACCGGTTATTTCTTCTTCGTAAATTCCGCCGTGATGCATAGAAAATCGTCCAAGTCAGGAAAAATTGGTGCTGTGTGACGCGTCATCAGGTTGACCGCAGTGGAGTGATTGCGTGGTAAGCGCGGAAAAACAGATACGTTCACTCTTTTGAATGGAATACTGGCAGGTAAATATGGACACTGGTCCCTTCGCCCTGGGTGGATTCGGCATGTATATGGCCGTGGTGGCGTTTGATGATGGAGTGGCACAGCGACAGGCCGAGCCCCATCCCTTTCTGACATCCCATCTCTTTTGTGCTGAAATAGGGATCAAATATTTTCGGCAGGTCTTCAGGCGGAATGCCGGTTCCGGTATCCTCAAAAAGAACGTGCAGATACAAGCCTGGCGGGAGATCCGGTTCATTTGCTGCCGTTAGTGAAACAGTGGACGCCGATACGTGCAGTGCTCCCCCCATCGGCATGGCTTCCCGGGCATTGAGGACCAGATTGGTAATCACCTGTTGTATCTGATCGGTATCAAGCATGACACGCGGGAGGTCCTCAGGCAGATAAATATCCAGATCAATTGATGGAGTCGATTCAAGTTCGGCCTTGACTCCCTCTCTGATAAGTTGCCCCACGTGTACCGGCGTAATAAATGCGGTGTTACCTTTGGCAAGAGTCAGGAGTTGCGTACCAAGTTCCCTGGCAGTTTTGGATGTTTGTTCTGCAACCGCAAGCAGCGACTCTGTTTTGCTCCCTGGTTCTGCATTCATCCGGGCCAACGAAACATAGCCCAGGATGACCTGCAGCAGATTGTTGAAATCATGGGCCATTCCGCCTGCAAGGATGCCGATGGCCTCGATTTTTTTTGAGCGCAGATTCTCTGTCTCAAGCCTCTTCTGACGTTTTCGGAGTTCGACCATCTCCTGACAGCGGTCCAGGGCGATAAACAAACGATTGAATTCAACCGGCTTGAGGACAAACTGGTTGATGCCGATATGAATGGCATCGATCAGGTAATCAGTATCACTAAAAGCGGTCATACAGGCAATCTGGATATCTGGTGAAACTGCTCGTATTGCGCGGGCCATTTCAAGTCCGTTCAGCTGCGGCATCATGATATCGGTCAATATAATATCCGGAGCATGCTCGTGAAAAGCATCAAGTCCCTGCTGACCGTCTTCAGCAACGGTCAGTTGGTAACCTCGGGTGGAAAGAACCCGTGAGACCTGCTCGCGCGTAGCTGCCTCGTCTTCGACGTATAAAAGGGATATGCCAGCGTACGACTGGGCGTTTTTAAACATGGCTTTCCTTGATTTCCCAAGTGAATAATCGGATTTAAAATTCTACCAGATGCGCTTAGAAGCGCAACCTGATATTTGTAAAACGAAGACCCCCACTAGAACAACCATAATGCACGGCGAAGATGTCAAACTCAAGCCGCAAGTGCGATTCGGCGTTGCAGTGGATCCTTATAGCTGGTTGACACTTGCTTCCGATCTCGACCTTACCAACAATGATACCGTGGCTCCCGGAACGGTTGTCGGCAGTTCGGTAAGGAGCCGTAACTTTGGCGCCGGCGTGGAAGTGCACCCCTATTCATGGCTGAGAATCCGGGGCGGTGCGTATAAAAACCTGGCAGCATCTGATGTCGGCATGGTTTTAACGGGAGGTTTCTCGCTGTTCGTGCTTGATGTTGATGGGGCCTTTGCAACAGACACCTTCAAAATAGGCGGGTCGGATATTCCTCAAGAGGCGAAGGTTCAGGTTGCTATGAGTTTTACCTTCTGATTCGAAAAGATAGACAGCATTCAAGAGGGATGCACGGTTCACAACCTCTCAAATGGAACGTATGATACGAGGCCCGCAGTTAATGCGGGCCTCTTTTTTTACATCATGTCAACCGGGTCAATGTCGACGGAAATGCGAACTGTCGACATGACGCTCGCCTGTTGCAGCCAGGATGTGATTAAGCGGTGAAGATCGCTCCGGTTGGCACCCTTGAGCAGAATCTGGCGGCGGAATCGGTTGCGCAGACGATAGATGGGGGAGGGGGCCGGTCCGAGGACCTCGACGCGAACCTTCAGTTCCGCTTTAAGCCGCGCGAGCAAACGGGAAGTCGTGTCAGCATGTTCAGAAACTGCTTGTTCTGACATGCCTGATATGGCAAATGCCGCGAGAAATGCGAAAGGAGGATAGCCGGCCTCGCGGCGAAACTCCAGCTCCTCCCGGTAAAATCCGGCAGCATCATGCTCTGCTGCAGACTTGATTGCATAGTGGTCGGTATCAAGTGCCTGCACTACCACCCGCCCGGGGGTCTCTCCACGCCCGGCCCTTCCGATGACCTGTGACAACAGCTGGAAGGTGCGTTCGGCAGCCCGGAAATCGGGCATACCGAGGCTCGCCTCGGCGTTTACCACTCCGACCAGAGTCACTTCCGGGAAATCATGCCCTTTGGCAATCATCTGGGTGCCGACCAGAATATCGGCGCTTCCATCATTCATCCGGGAAAGCAGGCGCTCGTGGCTCCCCTTACCGGAAGTCGTGTCACTATCCATCCGGAGAACCCGCGCTGACGGCAGCAGTTCTTTCAGATCGTGTTCCAGTTTTTCGGTGCCTGCTCCCAGTTCACTCAATGTGGTGCCGTTGCACGAAGGGCAGGTGCCGGGCGCCGGAACGGCATAATCGCAGTAATGACAGAGACTCTGTCCCCGCTGGCGGTGGTAGGTAAGTGTAACGGAGCAGTTGGGGCAGGTCAGCGGTTTGCCGCAGTCCGCGCAGACCAGGAATGTGGCAAATCCGCGCCGGTTGAGAAAAACAATTGCCTGCCGTCCCTGCTCGTAGGTTTCCGCCAGGCAGACCGACAGCGCTGCAGAGAGGGTCTCTTTGCTCCCTTTCATCGCCACCAGTTCCACGCGCGGCATCGGTCGCCCTTCGACCCGCTCCGGCAGTTCAAGCAGTGTCAGACGACCCTGCTGGGCAGCATGGATAGTGGTCACTGAAGGTGTTGCCGAACCGAGCACGACGGCGGCCCGTGCCATCCTGCCCCTCACCAGCGCCAGGTCGCGGGCATTGTAGCGCAGACCGTCGGACTGCTTGAACGACGCTTCATGCTCTTCATCAACGATGATGATGCCGATCTTGTCCAAGGGGGCAAAAATTGCCGAGCGGGCACCAATGACGATCCGCGCCAGTCCCCGCCGGATACGGCGCCATTCGTCATACCGCTCGCCGTCGGACAGACCGCTGTGCAGTATGGCGATGCCGCCGCCGAAACGGGCCTGAAAGCGTCCGGTGAGCTGCGGTGTCAGGGCGATTTCGGGCACCAGCACCAGGGCGTTTTGCCCGCGTTCAAGGGCGTGCGCGATGGCTTGAAGATAGACTTCGGTTTTGCCGCTGCCGGTGACGCCATAGAGGAGGAACGGCGTGAACTGCTGCTGGTCGAGGCTGTCAGAAATTGCGTCCAGAGCTTCCTTTTGATGGCTGTGCAGGCACCGAGGCTCGTCACGTTTGACAGTGCTGTTTTTAAAAGGATCACGGTATACTTCGCGCTCTTCCGCCGTACTCAAGCCGAGTTCAATTAATCGTTTGAGTTGCGGAGTGCATGCGCCGAAGCGTTTGCGCAGTTCTCCCGCTGAAATATCGCCCGCATCCCGAATAACCGCCACTATTTCGAGCGCTTTGGGGCTTGGTTGACGGGATGGTTCCAGAACAGGCCCGGGGCAATAAAACTTTTCACGTCGGGCTTTTTTTCCTCCGGTCAGATCACCTTGTTCGCCGGAAGTTCCTTTGCGCGTCTGAATATTGATACCGGCGGGGAGGGCGGTGCGCACGACTTCACCAAGCGGATGCTGGTAATAGGATGCGATCCAGCGGAAAAATTCCAGTTCCAAAGAGGTCCAGAGCGGTTCGCTATCCAATACCTCAATGATCTCTTTCAGATTGGAAATTTCGGACCCGGCGGCGTCCCCCAGAATATAGCCGGTCAACCGACGGTTCCCGAACGGAACCAGGGCACGCCGTCCGGTTAGCGCCTCTTTCAGCAGACGTTCAGGCACACGGTAGTGAAAGGTCTTATCCAGGTAGAGCGGGATGGCGACTTCAATGATATGCAGCGGGACTGTCATGGGGAGAACAACTGTTGTGTGCGGGGAAGCATCGGGTGCTGTTACCAGAACTTCTTGGGCGGATCTGTCTTGCCTAAAAGCGTTATTTCGCCGTCGATGATCTTGAACATATCGCCAATTTCAGTGGTCCAGGCATCTCCTTCTTCCGGCGGATTGGGAAATGAGCGCTGCCCCAGAAACATTTCCTCTTCGCCGATATAGCCGAACCATTCCAGCGAGCCGGTCATCCATATCCTTGTGTTGATTGACATTGTGGTCTCCTCAGTAAGTTAGAAGTTATTTTTTGCAATATTACGGCAGAAAATAAGTTCGTTAACGCACTTATCCTGCTTGTCAGGGCTATGAAAGCCGTTGTTTAAAGTCTTCGTAGTTGAAGCTGCGCACCACCTTCAACTCCCTGGTTTCCGGTTCGAACGTGCAGATGTGCGGATGCTGAATGCCGTTAAAGGTGGTCGTCTTAACCATCGTGTAGTGGGCCATATCCTCAAAAGCGAGCCTGTCGCCGGGACGGAGCGGTTGTTCGAACGACCAGTCGCCGATCACGTCCCCTGCCAGGCAGGAGGCCCCCCCCAGACGGTAGGTGTGGGGCTTCTCGCCGGGCTCGAAACCTCCGCCGATACCGGGTCGGTACGGCATCTCCAGGATGTCCGGCATATGGCAGGTGGCCGAGACGTCCAGGATAGCGATATCCATGCCGTTATTGACCACGTCAAGAACCTCTGCCACCAGAATGCCGGTGCCGATGGCAACCGCCTCGCCCGGCTCCAGATAGACTTCCACGCCGTATGTATCTTTGAAATAGCGGATCAGTTCCACCAGTCCGTCGATGTCGTACCCCTCGCGGGTGATATGGTGCCCGCCGCCAAAGTTGATCCACTTCATCTGTGGCAAAAACTCGCCAAATTTTTCCTCAAACGCCTGTGCGGTCCGTTCCAACGGCTCGAAAAGCTGCTCGCAGAGGGTGTGAAAATGCAGCCCTTCAACCCCCTCCAGAGAGCGGCCGTCAAATTCCTTGCGCGGAATGCCGAGGCGCGAATGGGGCGCACAGGGGTCATAGATCTCGGTGTGCCCCTCGGAATGCTCCGGGTTGACCCGCAGGCCGATCGAGACGCGCCCCTGTTCCTCCTCCCACAAGGGGCGGAAACGCTCCAATTGGTCAAAGGAGTTGAACACCAGATGATTGGAGATGCGCAACAGTTGGGCGACGTCGCTCTCCTTGAAGGCGGCGGCAAAGCTGTGCACCTCGCGGCCGAACTCTTCCCGTCCCAAGCGTGCTTCCCAGGGTGAGCTGGCACAGACACCATGCAGCGTACGGCTGATGAGCGGGAAGACACTCCACATGGAGAAGGCTTTCATTGCCAGCAGGATCTTGGCGCCGCTACGCTGCTGCACGTCGTCCAGAATCGCCAGGTTGTGGCGCAGGCGTCCCAAATCCACCACGTAGGCGGGAGAGGGGGAAAGGTGGAGGATTTTGTCGATATCGATACCGGTCATCTGTAGTACTAATCCTTGGGTGGCATTTTGACAACGGTAAACCAGAACTCTTCCAGCGACCGCACGACCTTCAGGAATTCATCAAAGCCGACCGGTTTCGAGATGTAACAGCTTGCACCGAGATCATAACATTTAATGATATCTCTGTCAGCTTCAGAGGTAGTCAGCACGACAACAGGAATTCTTCTCAGGCGTTCATCGCCCTTGATCTCTTTCAGTGTCTCTCTGCCATCCATGCGCGGCAAGTTGAGGTCAAGCAGAATGATGTCCGGTCGAACGGCGTCGGCATACGGCTCCTCCCGTCTCAAAAAACGGAGCGCCTTGATGCCGTCATCAACCGTATGCAGATGTACGGGCACCGTTCCTGCCGCAAGTCCTTCGCGGGTCAGCTCAACATCACCTGCGTCATCTTCTACCAGGAGTATGTCCACAACCTTTCTTCCCTTCATAAGAAACCGCCTCCGGTCAACGCGATGTACTCGTATGGATCATTGCATTACAGAGACTCAATCCGGTTTCTGCCCTTTTGTTTTGCCAGATACATGGCTTTATCTGATCGGGCCGTGAAGGTATCGGCATGATCACCAACCCTGAACTGGGTTACGCCAAAACTGGCGGTAACCTGCAGGCCATTGCCGAAGTCATGGGCCTCGAACAGACGGCGCAGCTTTTCAGCCAGAATACCAGCCTGGTTTTGATCTGTTTTGGGAATGAGCACCATAAACTCCTCCCCGCCCCAGCGGGTAAAGATATCATGGGCCCGGATGCTGTCGGAGGTAAGTTGGGCGACCTCTTTCAATACATGATCACCCATGTTGTGGCCGTAGGTGTCATTGACCTTTTTGAAGTGGTCCAGGTCAAACATGATCAAGGACAAATCGGAGCCGTATCTCCTGGCCCGCTGCAGTTCCGCCTCCAGCAGTTCAGTGAACATCAGCCGGTTATAGATTCCTGTCAGGTAATCAATCCGTGCCTGTCGTTCAAACAGGTCTCTGGTCTGTTTGAGGGCAATCTCGAGTTTTTTCCGCTCAACGGCATAAAACATGGCGCGCTTCAGAATCCTGCCGTCTAGATCTCCTTTTACCAGGTAATCCTGCGCCCCTGATTTGACCGCATCAACACCAAACGATTCATCGGAGAGGCCGGTCAGGACAATGATCGGTGTGCTGGGCACGGCATCCAGCAGTCGGGTCATGGTGGGAAGTCCGCTGCTGTCCGGCAGATTCATGTCGAGCAGCACGACATCACATGCGTTCTGCTGCAGAATGTGTATTCCTTCCGAAAGTCGCTGAACAGTGATTAGCTGCGCCTGGCACTCCTGCTGTTCAAGCATCTCTTTAATCAGCAGCGCATCACCAGGGTCATCTTCAATCAGCAGGACGGTATGCATACTATTCGCACTCATCTATGGTGCCTCCGGATGTTTCGGTGTTAAAGGTATCGTAAAAAAGAACGTTGAGCCGGTAGGTATCGTGGACTCGACCCAGATTCTGCCCCCGTGGCGTTTGACGATCCTCTGGCAGATCGCCAGGCCGATACCGGTGCCGGGATATTCGGCTCTGGTATGCAGCCGCTGGAAGATGGCAAAAATCCGCTCGTTAAATTCCGGTGCGATGCCGATGCCGTTGTCGGCGACGGAGAAGAGCCAGTCGGTACGTCGTTTGACGGCACTGATGGTTATCACTGGCGACGCAGCGGCTCGGTATTTGATGGCATTGCCGATCAGGTTCTGGAAGAGCTGCCCGAGCTGGGTCTTGTCGGCGTGAACAATCGGCAGTGGCCCACAGACGACCTCGGTGTTGCTCTCTGTGATAACCAGTTCCAGGTCTCGCAACACCTTGGAGAGTACCGCAGAACAGTCGGTCTCTGCAAGCTCCCTGGTGCTGCTCATGATCCGTGAGTAACTCAGCAGGTCGTTAATCAGGTTGCTCATCCGCGTGGCGCCGTCAACGATGTATGCCATGTAGGATTCGGCTTTTTCATCAAGGGTCACTTTGGAGCGGATTGCAAGCAACTCGGTGAAACCGGCGATCTTGCGCAGCGGTTCCTGCAGGTCGTGAGAGGCGATATAGGCGAACTGTTCCAGCTCCTGGTTGGAACGGGCCAGGTTGGCTTCAGTCGCCTTGATGGCAGTGATATCCCGGATCGACTCAATAGCGCCGATTCTCTTTCCGTCAGAGTCGTACAACGGGGCAACAACGCCCCAAATATGGGCTCCTTTGCCGTTATACAGCGCCGGGCAGAAGGCTTCGCCAAAGAGGCGGTCTCCTCGTCGGGTGACTCCCTGATAGTTTGCCATGAGCTCGTCGTCATCGACATCAATAAGATCGAGCAGCTGGTTTCGCCGGTCGCCGTAGAAGGGGATGGTGTAGGCATGGTCACCCTGACCCAGCATCTCCTCCTTGGCAACGCCGCTCATCTCCTCCATCGCCCTGTTCCAGGCGATAACCTTCTTATCCAGGTCGACAACAAAGGTTGCATCGGGCAAAAAATTGAAAATGTCGGCCAGAAACTGCCGGGATTCCCGGAGTGAGGCTTCCATTTCCTTGCGTTTGGATATGTCGCGGGATGAGGCGTAGAGATACCACGTGCCGTCCAGTTGAACCCCACAGCCATTGACCTCGGCATCGAAGATCGTCCCATCGCGACGACGGTGCCTGGTCTCGAATACGACCGGGGCATGAATCATTTCCCGAACCTTTACAGCCAAATTCTCAGGAGGGATACCGGCATCCCAGTCCGTGACGTTCAGTTCCAGATTGTCTTCAGCAGCGTAACCGAGCATCCGGCGGAAGGCGGCATTCGATTCTATCAGGGTGCCGTCCTGGTCGAGGATATGGATGCCGTCGCGGGCCACCGCCTGCAGTGTCTGGTAACGGATGCCCAGCTTGTGCCGCTCTTCTGCACGCAGGTTCATTAAATCCTGGGCTTGTGCCGCCAGAGATGCCATTTCCCGCTGACGCCGTTGGAGCAGTACCATGCCGAAACCTGAAGCGACGCCGATCAGTACAAAGGCACCTGCCTGTTTGAGGGTAGAACTGCGCCAGCTTTGGTAGATTGCTGCATAATCCCTGCTGCAGGTGACATAGAGCGGCTTGTCCAACCGCAGCTTGTGCGGCTGGACGGTACGCAGCGCCATGACTCGTTTCGAACCATAGCTGACGGATCTTCCGGTCAGTACACTTTCGATCCTGCCGCTTTCCCGGTGACGCGTGAAAAAAGTGCCGGGCAGCGCCAGATTCTTGCCTGACTGTCCATCCTCATCCGGGACCATCATAAAGCGGATACCGTCTCCATGGTTGATGGCGCTCCACATGTCGGGCGCGTAGAGTACCGAACTCAGCAGTACTTGAAAGTATTCCGGATCAAGCGCTGCGGTGACGACACCGTTAAAACTGCCGTTTGCTGCGGGGATAGTGCGCGAAATATCAACGAGGAATGATCCGAGTACGGTCTTGAACGGCGGTGACAGGTACAATGTCGAGGGATTGTTGTCGTGTGCAGGAGTTGCAAAATAATCGCGGCTGTGTATGTTTCTGCCGATCAGCTCGTCCCGATTCGAGGCGACCACCGTCCCCTCTGCATCAATCACAAACATGGTACGGATGCCGGGCATGGCCTCAGCCAATGTTTGCAGACGACGGTTGGCCAATTGTAAGTTTTCATGCCTGCGCAGGTAGGGCATGTCTTTTATGAGCGAGGTCAACGCCCGGTTTGTCGCCTCAAGCTGATGTTCAATATTTGAGGCAATGACCCGGGTCTGGGTCTGCAAGCGCTGGTGTTCCTGATCGGTAATGGTGCGATGGGAGGTGAGGCTCTGGTACGTGAAAACTCCCGCGAGAACGACCAGGGCCAGGGCGAACATCAGCCATTGGTCACGTATGCTGCGCCGCACGGCCGCCTGATCGGTGTTCGTGTAGCTTTTGGGGAGATCACCAGCGTCTTTTGTCATTGGGGGCACGGTAGTTGGGATGATTTACAACTCCGGCCACTCGCCGTCTTCAACGACCACCGTTGGCAACCCCATCGGTCCCAGTACCTCAAGGAACAGCTCCGGATCGAACTGTTCCATGTTGAATACCCCGGCATCGTGCCATGTGCCGGTCAGCATCATGATCGCGCCGACCACGGCCGGGACCCCGGTGGTGTAGCTGATAGCCTGGGATTGTACCTCGCGGTAGCAGGCCTCGTGATCGCAGATGTTGTAGATGTAGACCTGCTTGCGCTGGCCATCCTTGATGCCGCGGGCGATGACGCCGATGCAGGTTTTCCCCTTGGTCAGCGGCCCCAGAGAACCGGGGTCGGGGAGGAGTGCTTTCAAAAACTGGATGGGGACAATCTTCTGGCCGTTGAATTCTACTTCGTCGATGCGGGTCATGCCGACGTTCTGCAACACTTCCAGATGCTTCAGGTAGTTGTCGGAGAAGGTCATCCAGAACTGGGCCTTTTTGATGGTCGGGATATGTTTGACCAGCGATTCCATCTCTTCATGGTAAAGGCGGTAGATGTTCATCGGGCCGATCCCTGCGGGGAAATCGAAGGAGTGTTTCGTCGTCAGCGGTGGACTCTCGACCCACTGGCCATTCTCCCAGTGACGGCAGGTGGCGGTCACTTCGCGGATATTGATCTCCGGGTTGAAGTTGGTGGCAAACGGTTGGCCATGACTGCCGGCGTTGGCGTCGATGATGTCGATCTCTTCCACCACGTCCAGATACTTCTTTGCAGCGAGGGCGGTGTAAACATTGGTGACCCCCGGATCGAAGCCGGAGCCGAGCAGTGCCATCAGCCCCTTTTCCCTGAAACGCTCCTGATACGCCCACTGCCAGGAGTATTCAAACCTGGCGGTATCGAGCGGTTCGTAGTTGGCGGTGTCGAGGTAGTCGACGCCGGTTTCAAGGCAGGCATCCATGATGTGCAGATCCTGGTAGGGGAGCGCCACGTTGATCACCAGCTTCGGCTGCTCCTGTCTGATAAGTGCTGCCAGCTCGGGAACATTATCGGCATCAACCTGTGCGGTCGTGATGCTGCCCCCCAACTGCGCGGCGAACTGCTCAGGTCAACACTTGCCCTGAGCGAATCATTGCTTCAGAGCGT
>JABBNX010000097.1 GCA_019352135.1 Pseudomonadota bacterium | reverse complement strand
GCTTGAACATCTCTATCGCCTTATGCATCGTCACCAGGTGCATCTCCAGTCCGTAGAGAGTCGGGCGGGAGTTGCGGAATTCGAGCAGTCCCTTATTCACCCACTGCTCCAGGTCGATACCGATGGAGTGCATGTTGCGGATGATCTGGTTGCGGGATTCCTCAAAGGCGAAATAGAGGCAGCGCTCGCCGCGCCGGCAGGCGGCATCGACGAAGTGGGCGGACATGCTCGATTTGCCGCTTCCGGCTGTGCCGGTGACCAGCACGCTGCTCCCCCGGTAATAGCCTTTGCCTCCCATCATGGTGTCGAGGCGCTGGATCCCGGTGGAGACCCGTTCCTTGGAGGCCGCATGGTCGAGGCCGATGGACGAGATCGGCATGACGGAAAAGCCCTGTTCGTCGATCATGAACGGGTACTCGTTGGTGCCGTGTGCGGAGCCGCGGTATTTGACGACGCGTAGGCGCCGGGTGGCGATCTGCTCGGACACTTGGTGATTCAGGAAGATCACGCAGTCGGCGACGTATTCTTCCAAGCCGAAGCGGGTCAGGGTCCGCTCTCCCTGCTCGCCGGTGATGATGGCGGTGACACCCTTCACTTTCAGGAAACCGAAGAGCCGTCTCAACTCCGCCCGCAGGATCAGTTCGTTGGAGAATCCGGAAAAGAGGTTCTCGATGGTGTCGAGTGCTACCCGTTTGGCGCCGATGTTGTCAATGGCGAACGCCAGCCTGATGAAAAGCCCCTCCAGGTCGTAGGCTCCAGTCTCCTCGATTTCGCTACGATCGATGTGCACGTAGTCGAGGGAGAGCTTCTTGCGGGTCTCCAGATCGTTCAGGTTGAAGCCCAACGACGCGAAGTTCTGCATCAGCTCTTCGGACTTTTCCTCGAACGACATGAAAACGCCTGGTTCGTCAAACTCGGTTGCCCCGCGCACCAGAAACTCCATGGCCAGAAGGGTCTTGCCGCACCCGGTGCCGCCGCAGACCAGGGTAGGACGTCCCTGGGGGAGACCGCCGCCGGTTATCTCGTCTAACCCCTTGATTCCGGTCGGGCATTTCTGTAACAGGTCGAGTGTCGGTTTTACTATTTTGGTCGCTTTGGCCATGTGAATCCTCCTGGGGGGAATAATTTCATGAAATTGTATTGTGCACGATTCACTTACAGCATGGAAAAAGCAAAAACCGGCGCACGGAAATATTCCGCAGCGCCGGTTTCATAGCCAACTATGTCTTTCAAAAGTCGGGAGGAATTTATGTCTGTTTGTCTGTCTGTCTGTCTGTCTGTCTGTCTGTCTGTGCAAACCAGCGGCCATGTTTCAACCCTTTCAGATCAAACCATTAACTAAGTGTTCAAACAACACTTTTAATTCAAAATCGTAAGCCGATCAAAGTGGTACTTATGAATTGAACAATGCCTTCCCTGCTGCCTTCAATGAGCCATCTCCATTAACATAAGTGTAAAGCGTTGTTGTGGTGATGTCAAGCCGCTTGGCCACATCGGCGGCCACCGATTCTGGATCGGCCATTGCGGCCATGGACATCTTGAGGGTGGTGATCGTCATTTTTCGCGGCCGGCCACCTTTTCGGCCACGCGCCCGCGCTGCGGCCAAACCGGCGCGAGTCCGTTCCGCAATCAGCTCACGTTCAAATTCGGCCAGAGCTGCAAAAATCCCGAAGCACAAGCGCCCATTTGGTGTGGTTGTATCAATCTGCGCTCCGCTGCCACTCAGCACTTTGAAACCAATATTCCGTTGTCTGAGATCATCGATAGTATTGACGAGATGTTTCATATTCCGGCCGAGGCGATCCAACTTCCAGACCACCAGAGTATTGCCAGGTTGCAGAGCTTTTAAACAGGTCTCCAGGCCAGGGCGCTCATCTTTCCGTCCTGACTCTAAATCCTTGTAAATCCGTTCCGGGAGCACCCCAGCTTGGATCAGGGCATCGTATTGAAGATCGAGGCATTGTGACCCGTCTTGTTTTGAAACCCTCATGTAGCCGATGTGCATCGCTTTCTCCTTATGGATATGAGAAAACTTATTTTGCAACATATATAATTGTGTTGTTTTTTTCAATGGGTTTTTTGGTGGATATTTGCCTAAAGCACAAGCAGCAGCCGGTAAATATCAAACCGCTGTTAATTCCCCGCAGCCAGACCAAGTGAAGGCCGATAAAGGACAGACCCCATTATTCATGATTCTACAACCTTGGCTTCGCGCTCCATCTTTGCTAGCCGAATGTAGTAATCTGCAAACTCATTGAGATGTGCGAGCGCAATTTTGCCGGTCAGGATGGAGTCGTTGCCTGTCACATCCGTTGACGGGTCACTCAGACCATGCTCCAATTCAACGTCCAAACCCATTCTGAACTGCTCCACGTCGAAGCGGCTCCAGTCAATTCCCAGACTGTCACCAATTTCATGGGCTTGCTCAATCGTGAAATGTTGCTTAGCTGACATATTCTTTTCCTCCTTTTGTGTACTTATTCTGCTGATGTTGATCAAGGTATTTCTACCCCTTCAGTTTCAGGGCAATACGTGCCACATGTGCGCCCTGGTAACGGGCGCCGGACAGTTCGTTATCACTGGGCATCCGCTCGCCCTGACCGCCGGCGATGGTTGATGCGTCATAGGGTGAACAGCCGGTTATCTCCATGATACCCATCTGCCCTGCAAAGGCATACGGCAGACCGACAACCACCAAACCTTGATGAAGCAGGGTGGTGTGAAAATTGAGGATGGTGGATTCCGGGCGGTACCGTCGAATAGCGCCGGACTGCCATTTGTTCTCAACGTTTTATCTCAGTCCTTAATCTTTTTATTATCTGACATTTGTGTGCGTTTTCTTTTGCATGGTTTTTAATTGCCTGCTCGGCCAGAAATTTGCTTTGCAGCCAGCCTGTTACCTCCCCGCATCCTTCGGAACACTCCACTAGATACTCACTATCAGTGTATTCGAATTCCATGATTTACTCCTCTCAGTCGAAAGTCACGCCAGGCGGTCGGTGATTGTCGTCAGATAGTACTTTATAAATTGAGCCGCTCAGGTGCAACCACGCAGGACAAACAGCACCAGTAAAATCGGTATCGGGATTCCCAAGAGCCACAATAATATCCAGCCAATCTTCCCTTTTTCTGAGTTACGCATAGCGATTCTCCTTTCTGATGGTTCATTTATCGGGCCTGACATCGGATAACCCCACTGCCTGCTGTGAGGCCATGTAGGCAGGACTCCAACCAGCATCAAATAACGACTACGATCAAAATTGTTCCTAACATAGCGTTTCTCCTTATTTAACAACGATTTGATTTCACAGAAAACTTACCAATCCTTTTGGCCTACGAAGAAGATTAAAGGCAACTAGCGTGCCAGAGAAAGCATGCGGGAGCTACGATTGAAAGATCCTGATTGTATTAGCAAAGTGTAAATAAGGAGAAATGGGTGAAGGGGACTTCGAGTACGGAATCCGTCATATTTAATATAACTGTTATATATGACGTAGTCCTTTAGGAAACAGCAATATCGGTTGTTTTTCTTTCTAAGCCGTTTTTAATACATTCATTCATTTGATGTCGGGCACGTCTTGACATTGACTATTATCGGGCTACATTTGAAATCGATTATTGAACTGTGAGAGAAGATGGCGCAAGGGTGGCCACTCGGAGTCGTTTGCCAAACTGGCACTGGACGCAAAGACCGGCTGCCTTATGTCACAGCTTTTGCACACAACCATCACTCTGGACGAAACTGGTGGCATAGCACTAAACAGCAGGAAATAAATGAAAACCAGGAATGATGGTACAGTATTTTCAGATGTACGGTTTTGACTCTGCTGTCCAGTGTTTGCCTGCTCGCGATGGAACTTGTGATAAGCCCATGCAGTTATGCTGATGGCACATCTGACAAATTGACATCAAAGGTTTCCATAGATCACGCCAACAAAAAAGGAGTCACTATGAAAAGTTATGTGCAAAATATTGAGGAACTCAGCGTCAAGAATAAAGACTTTCGCCGGGTGCTTTACACGACAAAACAGAGCCAGCTCGTCCTCATGGCATTACATCCCAAGGGTGAAATCGGGGCGGAAGCCCATAAGTCCGACCAGTTTTTTCGTGTGGAGGAGGGTTCCGGTGAAGCGGTTATTGATGGCGTTCGGACAGCAATTCGAGCAGGCTTCGCGATTATTATCCCTGGTGGGGCGAATCACAACATCATCAACACCGGCACTGTTCCAATGAAGCTCTACACGATCTATTCGCCCCCGAATCATCGGGACGGCGTTGTCCACCATACCCGCGCCGAGGCAGAGGCCGACAATGAGCACTTCGACGGTAAAACTACGGAATAATTAATCGACTCGCGAGGATGGATACCGTGAAGAAGGTCGCACAGGAAGTCTATGATCGCATCGATAATGATCTCTACCATGAGGAAGGAGACATATGGTGGCAATCAGACTCCCCATTGTATCTGATACAATATTCAGTCAATCCCGCCCGGGTTGGGTATTTGAAAAAGATATTGTTTGATACACTGAACGTTAGCCCTCAAGGAAAAGCGGCCTTGGAGATTGGCTGCGGGGGTGGCATTCTGTGTGAGGAAATTGCGCGCATGGGTTTTGATGTCACCGGAATCGACCCTTCTGAACAGTCGCTGCAGATAGCGACCAGCCATGCGAAGGCAAGCAGCCTGCAAATACAGTATGAAAAAGGAACAGGAGAGGCACTCCCATATGGGGACAGCTCATTCGACTTTGTATGCTGCTGCGACACTCTGGAGCATGTACGCGATGTGCCAAAAGTCATTTCGGAAATATCCCGTGTCCTTAAACCTGAAGGCATTTTTTGTTACGACACGTTCAACCGCACGTTCATGAGTAAACTGGTGGCAATCAACATCTCACAAGTGTGGAAGCGATGGGCTTTTGTTCCGCCCAACCTCCATGTGTGGGAGATGTTTATCAAGCCGGATGAATTGACATCTCTCCTGTGGCAAAACAGTATGGAATGCCAAGAACACAGGGGCATGGGGCCAAATGTTTCGCTTCTGGTCTTTCTGCGTTACCTGCGCAAAAGAGCCAAGGGAGAACTGACCTACAAAAACCTCGGCGAAAAGCTGTTTCTGGTTGAAAGCAGCAACATGAGCATCATGTACATGGGGTATGCCATTAAGAGTCAATAATCCACGAAGCTGTATTGAAATGCATTATCACCGTAGCTACACGCGGGGGGGAGTTACCAATTGAAAGAGTTTGTCATGTCCGACAGAGAAAATACGATAAATGATGTGCTTAAAATCGCAAAAAATTGCCGACATTATGCGATGTGCAAAATCGATTTTTTAGGAACTGGTGTATGCGCTTCAGGGCTTGAAAAACATTATGTAAGTTTTTATCCCGAAGGCCGAATGGACCTGTATGCCGCGCTTGCAGAAGGCACAATTCCTGTCACTGAAAAATGCGTTGAAATTGCAGACAGCTGTAATCTATGCGGCACGTGCGATTTCCAGTGTTACTTTGTTAATGAGATGCGTCCCTCGAAAGTCATGAAGGCATTAAAAGATCATGTATGTGCATATCTTGAAAGTGGCGGAAAAATAGTCTCTCAGGAAGATGACACGGTTCTTACTGAATTAAAAAGTATTGTCGGGGATTTCTGGGCTACTAACGATTCCGCGGTGAGAATAGCGTATCATCATGACCTCTGTCCCCATGTAACGTTCAAAATGCCGGAATATGTTGTCATGCCGAATTCACATGAAGAAATTTCTTCCATCATCAGACTCTTGAGTAAGCACAAAATCCCCTATGTTGTGCGTGGCAACGGTGCATCCAGCCATGGCTTGGTGTTCAGTGAAGGCGTGGTCATGGACCTTAACCGCATGAAGAGTATTGATTTTGATGAAAAGAACTGGTCTGTAAAAGTGGGGCCGGGCGTTGCATCATTTACTATTCAATCGGAAGCCGGAAAGCGCGGCTACAGAGTCCACACAGCTGAACCGGCAGCTCTCGTCTGCGCCAACATCATGACATCAGGTTTACTTTCCACCTTTTCCACGACATACGGAATCTCTGCGGACAACTTTATCGACGCAGAGTTTATTGCCCGAGACGGTTCATTTTTCAGCCTGAATGACAGGACGGCGCCTAATTTGTTCTCGTTCAACAATGCACTGTCCGAGCGTGAGGCGTTTGCCATATGCGTGTCGGTCAGCATGAAACTTCATCCTGTGACCGATGACGAAGAGGGAATCCTCGTTCCTTTTGAATCGCTTGAAAAAGCTCTTGATTTCGCCAGGGAGTGTGCAACCCGGCATATCGGCCTCGCGATAGGAATTCTCGGGGGAGAGTTTGTGTCATCTTTCCTTGCCCCGACAAAAAAACTTGCCGCCGAAGCAAAGGATATTTTTACTAAAAAACTGGGTATGCCCTATCTTGTGCTGTTCATCGGAGATAGATATGCCCTCCGTTCTGTCCGTGACATGGGACAGCCTGCCATAGACCAGAAACTCTTCAAAACACTTTCCCAGGGATTGCCGGCACTACATTCCGCAAAATGGCTCGACCTGTTGAAGGAACTTTCAGACGATGAACCGTTCTCATATCTCCGGCTCGGCCAATTCGGTGACCTTGCCGAAACTGCACTTGCCCCTTCTTCCACTCAACTGACTGAGGATATAGACCCGGATTTACGTCCATTTTTTGAGGGGCTGTACTCCAGACCGGAAATGACCGATCTCGTCTGGCTGAATACGTTCAGGATACTGAGTTCACGCTATTGCCGAGAAAAGCCCTGTGTAGCGCTTGTTTGTTATCTTCCGATTGATACGTCATTGATTGATGAAATTCAGGGCGGATTACGGGATATTGCTGAAAAGCATCACCTTAAAAACGAATTCGGGTTTATTACACCGATCGACAGCGGGAAAAGATGCGTGTGGGAATATGATTATTTTTTCAACCATAATGATCCGGATGAAATTTCAAGGATTCAACTGGCGACATATGAAGCTGGCGCTCTGCTAGATGAATATTCCGAAAAAACCGGCACAATCAGGCAGGTTCGTTATGTCGTTAATCAGGGCTACTGCAGGAGAGAAAACCTGCTGTACCTATAGAGAGTGGTAAGGAGGTAACGCAATGCATGATGATGCAGGTCATTCAATTGTTCTGACCGGCGCGACGGGATTTCTGGGGGCCTTTCTGATGGCGGGCCTCCTGGACCGCGGATATCATGTAACGGTCCTGGGGCGCTCCTCGAAGGAGATGGGGCTGTCGGACAGAATATCAGATCTTGTCCGGTGGTTCAGTCTTGCCGATCCGGGGGAACGGTTATGCGCCCTTGAGGCTGATTTATCGTTGAAACATCTGGGCCTTGATGACGCAACGTACGGCCGCCTGTGCACTGCTGCGGGTAAAATCATCCACTGCGCCTCAGACACCAGCTTCACCGAGCGCAACAGGGCGCGGGTGATGGCAACCAACGTCAACAGCCTGCCCTCCCTACTTGATCTTGCTGCTGATGCCAGGACTAAACATCTGTACTATGTCAGTACAGCCTATGCCGCCGGCATGCGCGAAGGAATCTGCATGGAGACACCGATCAGTACAGACAGCTTCACCAACGTCTACGAGGAGAGCAAGGCAGAGGCTGAAGGTATTATCGGGCGCTACTGTGAAAACACGGGTGTGCCACTTTCCATACTGCGGCCGTCTATAGTCTACGGACATTCAAAAACAGGGAGAGCCCTAAAGTTCAATGCCTTGTACTCTCCCGTAAAATCACTCGCGTGCGTCCGGGACATCTTTATAAAGGACATCGTCGAGCAAGGAGGGAAGCGATCCAGACAGTGGGGCATCAATATGGGCGATGATGGCACGGTATGCTTGCCCCTGGCGATCTACCTGCCGATCAGGGGAACGGTGAACCTGATACCCGTCGACTATTTCGTTGAATCCGCTCTCTGCATTATCGAACACTCCGTATCAAGCGGCATTTATCATATAACGAGCGACAATCCGCCGGATATGACGACGCTTGCGGATTACTCTGAACAGTTTCTTGGTCTGCGGGGCATTCGCGCAGTGTGGGACACGTCGGGCAAGAATCCCGCGCCCAACCCGGCTGAAGAACTGTTCGACAGGTTTATTGAGCAGTACCGACCCTACTTGTCAGACAGGAGGATCTTTGACCGGAGTCGTATGAAAAGCATCACTCCTGGTCTCTCTACGCCCGCTTTTACCTATGAAATATTCGAACGCTGCATGGATTACGCAGTGGCATGTGATTGGGGCAATACCTAACCAATGTGTATACCTGAAGACCGGAACACTCATCTGGAGCGGAGAAGGCCGTTCAATAGTAAACCTTGAGGCCTTCTTCAATTTTTATGGATCAGAGAGGACCAAACAACTGCAAGGCATCTGCTGCGATATGTGGCCAGCCTTAAATACCGACATGGTAACAGATATTTTGCATCCACCGGAATTTACTGATGAAATATTCAAAAAAGCATGGAATATGCCATTCGTGTAAACTGGGGGAATCAATATTCGCAGAAGTTAAACAAAAATCATACATAGGTAACGTAAAAATGTTTTCAACTTTCAACTCTGCTCATGGCTAAGATATTACTTATTAACTCCAATAGGTTCAAGCATCCATGGCCTGTCATACCTTTCGGACTCTGTTACATAGCGACTATTCTGGAAGTCAATGGAAGTCACAATGTCTGTTTTCTCGATTTGTGTTTTTCTTTAGATTGTGCTCAAGATATAAAGAAGGCAGTTCAAAATTTTACCCCTGATGTCATTGGCATCAGCATAAGAAACATTGATGATACAGGAGGGTATAACGTTCATTTTTTGTTGGAAGATGTAAAAAATGATGTCGTTAATTATTGCAAAAAAGAATTCTCCGGCCCTATCGTTATTGGAGGTCCATCAGTTGGGATCAGCGGCAGAGAGATGCTTGAATATTTTGACCTTGAATATGCGGTTCGTGGCGATGGTGAAGCTGTAATGCTTGAATTTGTTAAGCGTATTGAAAACCGGCAGCCTTTGGAAGGATTAAAAGGCTTGATTATTCGCAGGGGTAAGACAATTATTCAGGACAATGAACCTTTTCGGGTAAATGATTTAGACTCACTGCCTTTTCCTAAACTACTCCGTTATTTGGACCTTGACCGATATCGTCAATTTGGGTCACCTCTCCAGATACAGACCAAACGGGGCTGTGCCTTAAGGTGCTCTTACTGCACTTACAATATAATTGAAGGAAAGCAATATCGTTTAATAAATCCCAGGCGAATAGCAGATGAAATTGAAATTCTCGTGAAAGAAACGGGCATCAATCACATTGAATTCACAGACAGCATTTTTAATATCCCACTCGCTCATACAAAAGAGGTTTTGAGGGAAGTCATTCGGAAAAATCTTGACCTCAAATTGCATACCATGGGGCTTTCTCCTGCGGCTGTAGACGAAGAACTTCTGGACCTGATGAAAAGTGCTGGTTTTAACGAAGTGGATATTGGTGCCGAGTCTGCTTGTGACGAAGTACTTGAAAGTCTTGCCAAGGATTTTAAACGATCGGATGTTTTAAACATTGCTCACCTCTTAAAAAAGAAAAAAATACCTGCGACTTGGTTCATTATGCTTGGTGCTCCGGCTGAAACACGCGAAACTGTGTTCGAGACCTTGAAAACGATGGGCAGGGTTGCATCAAAATGGGATTTGGTATTTGTATCTACAGGTATTCGCGTTTACAACGGGTCTCCGCTTGCTGAAGAGGTAAGGAAGCATGATATCCATTGCACGGGTGACAATTTTTTGCATCCGGTAAAAATTGAACCGGAGAAAATAAGTTTGTCGGATATTCATACAATCGCAAAACGCTTCTCATTCCGATACCCCAACTTTTATTTTTACGAAAAAGAACATATAATTCCTGGGCAGATTCTTAGCATTGGCAATATTTTATTAAATGTGTTCCACTCCAGACAACCCGTTTGGCGTTTACTCGTCGTATTAAAAAGGATTGAATGGGCTCTGGGGATAGGTTTGGTAAAAAGAGTTGTTTATGAGCTAAAAATGGTTATGCATGGTAAGACAAGTCGAATAATAAATGGGTTTTCACTTATCATGAATAAATAATCGCTTATTTCAGCTATTCTTCAAACAATTTAATTCCCTCGACTCGTAAACTTCCATCTGGTGCAACATGCCGATACAGCGTTTGCCGGGTTACAGGAAATATCAGCTACCGCTAAACGCGGATCAGCATATCAGGTGTTCCCCCTGAGGGGTCGCCATCAGTCGCTCCATCTCAAAACGTTTGATTTTGCGTGTCGTTGTCTTGGGGAATTCCTCGTTACAGATGGAAACAAGCCTGACCCGTTTGTAGGCGGCCAGTTTTTTGCACCTGGCAAGCACTTCTCGCCGTAGGAGTGAATAGACCTCATCGTTTGGCAGCGGTTCTTTCTCTTGGGAAGAAACATACTCTTCCAACGCTTCCCAGTACGGGCGAACCACGGCTGCGATTTCCTCCTCACCGGCCGGATTTCTGTGGGCATACACCACAACCTCCGTGATAAACGGACTCTTGAGGATTTCTGTTTCCACCTCTTCAGGGTAAACGTTCTTACCGTTAGCGGTAACAATTAGGCTTTTCACCCGGCCGCATACCGAGAGGAATCCTTCGGAGTCGAGACGCCCCAGGTCGCCGGTACGGTACCAACCGTCAACTATGGCCTCTCTGGTAGCATGCGGGTCCTTGAAGTACCCTTGCATGACGTTTGGCCCTTTCACCAGAATCTCTCCCACCAGCTCGTCATCAGGAGCATCGATCCGCACCTCTACCCCTGCAAGGACACGCCCAACCGTCCCCAGTCGTTTATCGTTACGTGACTCCGTAGCGATGACCGGTGATGTTTCCGTGATTCCGTAGCCCTGATACAATGTCACGCCAAGCCGAGCAAAACCCTCGGAAATGGCCGGGTCGAGGGCCGCCCCGCCACTGATGAAAATAGTGCCGCTACCGATTTTTCCCCGCACCCTGGCAGTAACAAGTGGTCTGGTAGCGCGGCAGGAGAAAAGCAGCCGAGAGATGGCCCGTTCCTCGATTTTTTTCATGATTCTATCGAGAATAATCCGGTATACGGCGGGAACTCCCACAAAAAAAGTCGGCTTTATCTCAGCCAGATTTTCGCCAAGTTTTTTCAGGGACTCGCAAAAGGAAACTTTCCCGCCGAGGGAGAGCGGAAGCAGGATACCACAGACCTGTTCGAATACATGGTTAATCGGCAGAAACGACAGGGTATGAACCGTATGATCGACTTCCAGATGGGCTACGGCGCCCCGAATATTAGAAACAATATTTGCATGGCTGATAACAGCCCCCTTGGCGCGACCGGTGGTTCCAGATGTGTAGAGTATGAGGGCCGGATCTTCGGAACGGAGGACAACTGGTGAACACTCTTCTGCCCGAAGCAGGTCGTTAAAGGAGCGGAGCAGACAGCACGAAAATCGTGTTGTGGGAAAAATGGTTTCTCCTGCACGGGGGAATGCGACAATCAGGTAAAGCTCTGGCAGTACGTTTGACAGGCCATGCATCAATTCGAGATGGTCTTCATCCACAAAAACCGCTCGCGCCTCACTATGGCTGAGGATGTGACACATTTCAATCTCTTTTAGTTCCTTGTCGATGGGAACGACTACCCCCCCAGCCTTCATGATGCCCAGATAGGCCATTACCCAGTGTGGTGACGAAGAGGCCAGTAATGCCGCGTGATAGCCAGGAAGGAAGCCGTTTGCCACCAGACCGGCGGCAACCCGGTCGGACGTGACCCGGAGAGAATCGTAGGAGGTCTCCCGCCACTGTTCGTCATATTTATGAAAGAAAGCCGGACTCACCCCGGAGTGCCTGCAACTGGTATCAATGAGAGAGGTGATGGTGTCCATAATTTCTGGCTCCAAGATTTGATAATGAACACAAATATAGCGACCTGCGAGTCGAGCCCCGGTCTTTTGCGTGACGCATGACAACCGATGACGCTTAGAGAGTCGTCAGCAGGATTCCGACTGCAGCCAGCCAGCCGTTTTCGACTCCCGATTGTGGCAAGGCCGGTTTGCCGGCCATAATGTCAGCTAGTACGAATAAGCAGATCTGGAACACTTCGGTGAGACTATTTTTCGTTGCATGGCTCTCTTAAAGTCGATATTAGCCGCGCTCCACATCCGAGCGGGCTCATGACCGATGGCCATGCCTTCCTAGCCGCTCAGGTTCATTTTTAATTGCATTTTTAGCCTCGCCACCCAGCGCCACTACGGCATGTTGCGACCACCGTCGGACGCCACAAACCGTTCTACGGTGTCCAGTACGGGCGCTAAACCACGCAACGGCCAAGAGATAGCAGCAATCAAGGTGGAATGGCTGGTATTGTCGAAATAGACTTCCGTCACTCGTACACCGACCTTGCGCAACTTTAGCGCAAGACCGAAGGTATTGCGTACCGGATCAACTAAATTATCCTTATGTGACGCTATCAATAACGCCGGTGGCGCACCGGCGCTAACGTGATTGATAGGTTGTGATTCTGGTGGGGTGGCAGGATATAAAAACACCGGTCGAGTGGCCTCATTTGTGATCGGAATGAAATCATAGGGACCTGCCAAACCGATCCAGCCGCGTACCGCCGCTGGCGTCAGACCGTGTACAGCCAGCCAGCGGGGATCGAGGGCAACCATCGCGGCATTGTAGGCGCCGGCACTGTGCCCCATCAGATACACGCGTTTGGAGTCGCCTCCATAGCGCGACACCTCTTTTAAAGTCCAAGACACGGCATGTGCACTGTCTTCGATAAAACTCGGATAACGTACCTGCGGGTACAGGCGGTAATCGGCCAGCACCGCAACTATACCGCGTGAAGCGAGTGCTTCGCCGATAAACTGGTAATCATTACGCTCACCGCTGTTCCAGTTTCCGCCGTAAAAAAATACCACAACAGGTGCCGGCCTATTGGTGTTGAGCGGCATATAGACATCCAGCTTTTGACGTGGGTCAGTACCATAAGCCACATCCGCTACTTTATGATATGTATTGCTTGGCGTAACAGCATTAAGAGTCTGCAGGGACGAGCAGGCTGTAATGGCGCCAAGCACCAGGACAAAAGCGACCAGCAAAATGCAAAATTTCATGAACATAGTGTGTTTCATTTCCGCCTGACTACCGTAGCGAGAATGGTAGTAACGACCATTTACCCTACTTCGTGATATCTGCCGGCAGACGTGATGCCAACTTGCCAAGATAGTAGGTCTGGGCCTCGCATACTTAGAGTGATATCAATGTTTTCCCTTATCATTGGGCGTGTTATTTTTGAGGTGCTCAGTACCAGGATCTTTTCCTTTGTTATATCCTGTGCCTGGGGCCTGCTCTTTTTGATGCTCTTTTCCTGGATCATGTTCCTTGTTGTGTTCTATGCCGATGTCATGCTTTTTATTTTGCTCTTTGTTGTGGTCCATTATTAATTCTCCTTTAAGTTAAAAATACATTGGAATAAACAGCAATAAACGCGCCAGAGGAGACCAGTGAACACAGATGAGTGCAACAGCTTGATTGTACGACAAATATAGATGAGGTAAAATTGGGCTAAGGGGAAAATGACGCCAGAACCCGTCATATTTAACATAACTACCATATATGATGCGCTCGCAAAAAGTTCATGCAGTCACGAATTCAAATTCGGAGGGCAGGTA
>JABBNX010000007.1 GCA_019352135.1 Pseudomonadota bacterium | reverse complement strand
CCCGGGCTGTCGCGGGAATTACTACAATCGAAGAGGTTTTACGCGTTACCCAGGACGATTATGCCGACGTTCCGCTATAAAGCCTATAGTGCGAGCGGCTCCTCGGTTTCCGGCACTACTGAGGCTGATTCCGAACGGCAGGCGACGCAGCAGATCAAAGGCAAGGGATTGCTGCCGCGTGAAGTTGTGGAAGAGGGTACTGCCGGGGGCCGTTCCGGATCGTTCTCCTTCCGTCGGGGTGTTCCTGCTGATGAACTCTCGCTTTTTACCCGCCGTCTTGCGACCCTGGTCGCGTCATCCATACCGCTTTTCGAGGCGATGGGATCGCTCTGCGAACAGGAGGAAAACGGCCCTTTGCGCCAGGCTCTTGTTCGGGTAAAAGAGCGTATCGCCGAAGGGGCCTCACTGTCGCGGGCGCTGGCGGCCGAACCGGGCATTTTCGGTGAAAGCTATGTCAGTATGGTGGCAGCCGGAGAGGCTGGCGGTGCTCTTGATGCCGTGCTGGAGCGGCTGGCAGATTTTCTGGAAGAACAGGAGCAGGTGCGCAGCAAGGTAACGTCCGCCCTGGCCTATCCGATCCTGATGGTATTCGTTGGAGGGGGGGTAATGCTCTTCCTGCTGACGGTTGTTATCCCCCGCATAGTATCAATTTTTGAAGACAGTAAAGCCGCCCTGCCGCTGATCACGATCATTCTGATCAAAGTAAGCCATTTCCTGCAGGGGTACTGGTGGATTCTGGTTTCCCTGATAATCGCCTCAGTCCCCCTCTATCGCAAAGCCATGAAACGCGATGATCTGCGCCTGAAGCGCGATACCCTGCTGCTGCGGTTACCATTGGCTGGCGGGATGTTACAGCGACTGATACTTTCCCGCTTTGCCCGGGTACTCGGCCTGCTGCTCTCCAGCGGAGTGCCGATCATGCGGGCTCTGGATATTACCGGAGCGGTTCTTGTCAACCGTGTCTACCGCGCTTATTTGCATGATGTGATGGAGGAGGTTGCTCAAGGAGGAAGCCTGTCCGGCAGTTTGAAGAAGAGTCCACTTTTTCCGCCGCTTCTGGTGCATCTGACCGGCGTCGGCGAGAAAAGCGGCAATCTGGAAGAGATGCTGGTTAAAGCCGGAGTCGCCTACGAACGCGAGTTCAGTGCCAGGTTGACCCGTCTGATGGGGCTGATGGAGCCGCTATTGGTCCTGGCAATGGGCGTGGCGGTCGGCATCGTGGTGCTGGCGGTGTTACTGCCAATTTTTGAATTGAACCAGTTGATAAAGTAGGAGGGCACCCATGGACTTTACACGATTATTGCACAAATTCACGGTTGTTCCCTCCCTGACTGGTGAATTGGTTGCGCTGCAGCGGGTGGCATATAATCTGTGGTGGTGCTGGGAACCCGATGCAACCAGCCTTTTTCGCCGGATTGATCCGGATCTCTGGAAGTCTACCCGTCATAATCCGGTAGAAATGCTTGGAATCCTCCAGCAGACGACGCTGGAGACGCTCAAAAATGACGAAGGATTCATGGCGCATCTGGCGCTGGTAGACGAAAAGCTGAACGATTATCTCCGGGCAAAAACCTGGTTTCAGAAGACGTGCAACGGCGCTTCTAAGATGAAAGTGGCCTATTTCTCGATGGAATTCGGCCTCCATGAGTCACTGCCGATTTATTCCGGCGGCCTCGGCATTTTAGCTGGTGACCATCTCAAATCAGCTTCCGATCTGGGATTGCCGCTGGTCGGTGTCGGTCTGATGTACCGGCAGGGATATTTTCGCCAGTACCTTAATAACGAGGGGTGGCAGCAGGAGTATTATCCCGAGAATGACTTCTATAATCTGCCGTTAACCCTCGAACGTGACAAAAATGGCGTGCCGAGGACTATCGAGCTGGAGTTTGGCCCCCGCAAATTCAAGGTTCACATCTGGCGGGTGCAGGTTGGCCGTGTGCCGCTTTACCTGCTGGATACCAATCTGGAGGAGAACCGGCCTGAAGATCGCCTGATCACGGCGCAACTCTATTTTGGTGACAAAGAGATGCGCATGATCCAGGAAATTCTGCTTGGCGTCGGTGGTATTCGGGCTCTGCGCGCCATGGGGATTATTCCCAATGTATGCCACATGAACGAGGGGCATGCTGCTTTCCTGGCATTGGAACGCATCCGCCTGCTGATGGAAAAACATGATATCCGCTTCAGCGAAGCCCGCGAAATTGTCAATGCCGGCACCATATTTACGACCCATACTCCGGTGGAAGCAGGTATCGACCATTTTGCGCCGGAGCTGCTGGACAAATTTTTCCTCGACTATTTCAAGCCGCTTGGGATCACGCATGATGACTTTATCGGTTTGGGACGTCAGAATCCGAAAAATCAGCAGGAATCTTTCTGTATGGCAGTGCTGGCACTCAAACTTGCCGGGCATGCAAATGGAGTCAGCCAGCTGCATGGCGAGGTCTCGCGCAGCATGTGGAAGGCTCTCTGGCCCGAGCTTCCGGAGGAACAACGTCCGCTGACATCGGTCACCAATGGTGTCCACACCCGCACCTGGATGTCGAACCATATGGCCAGTCTGTTGATCCGTTATCTGGGCACCCGCTGGTTGGAGGACCCGACTGACCATAATGTCTGGCGCCGGATATCCCGGATACCGGATGCCGAGCTGTGGCGAGCGCGTCTGAGCAGTCGCGAGAAACTGGTTGATTTTGCTCGTAAGCGGCTTAAGGAACAGCTCATAAAGGATGGCGCCACAACCAAGGAAATTACAACTGCCGAGGAGGTCCTTGATCCCGAGGTATTGACGATCGGCTTTGCACGGCGGTTTGCAACATATAAACGGGGGACACTGCTGTTGCGTGATCTGGACCGCCTGGCCCACATCCTTAATAACCCGGAGATGCCGGTACAGTTCATCTTTGCCGGCAAGGCTCACCCCCAGGACCAGGAAGGAAAAGAACTAATTCGCCAGATTGTGCAGGCGTCACATCAGGAGCGCTTCCGTCACCGGATAGTTTTCATAGAGGATTATGACATGGAGGTTGCCCGTCATATGGTGCAGGGCACCGATGTCTGGCTCAATACTCCGCTCCGGCCGATGGAGGCGAGCGGGACAAGCGGTATGAAGGTTGCCTTTAACGGCGGTCTCAATTTGAGCATCTTGGACGGCTGGTGGTGCGAAGGTTATCAGGGGAACAATGGGTGGGCGATTGGCAAAGGGGAAGTCTACGTCGATATTGAATACCAGAATCAGGTTGAAGGACGTGCCCTGTATGATCTGCTTGAAAAGGAGGTTATACCGCAATTTTACGAACAGGGGAGCGATGGTGTTCCGCGCGCATGGATTGCCACGATGAAAGCCTCCATGCAGAGTCTCTGCCCGGTTTTTTCAACCGACCGCATGGTGCAGGAATACACCAGTCACTCGTACCTACCATCCTATACGCAGTGGCAGCGACTGGTTGACAACGATTTTGCGCTGGCGCTTGATCTTGCCCGCTGGAAAGAGAGAATTTTCAAAGCCTGGCCGCAAATCCGTATTGAACAGGCTGAAGCTCAGGCTACAGATGCAGTCGCTGTCGGGAGCCAGGTCCCTGTTGCCGCCCGGATAACGCTGGGCGATATCCCTGTTGAGGACGTGTCTGTTGAGGGATATTTCGGGGTGTTGGATTCGACGGGTAATATTCAGGGTGGAGAAACCGTAAAACTCGTGATGGAGAAAGATCTCGGGGGGGGTGTCTATAGTTTTAGCGGATCCTTTGAGTGTCGTTTCTGTGGACGGCACGGCTTTATGGTGCGGATAATTCCGCACCATGCGGTTCTCGGTACTATGTATGAACCCGGTTATTTGATCTGGGGATAGTATGGTTCTAGCAGTGGACATTCAGCAACAGGTTTACGACCTACTTTCGCACGCATCCACTATCTCTTTTGTTACCGCAGACCAGGATTCCGGCAGTGTTAGTATGCTGGTTCCCGGTCAACGGGTCAGCGCGGAGGTTCTGTCGACGCTGCCCAATAACCGGGCTCAGGTTCAGGTCGGCACCGAGAAATTCAATCTTGATCTGCCGATGCCGGTTCGCTCCGGGCAGATGCTGGAGATGACGTTTGTTGCCGCTGATCCCCGTTCAACATTTGCCATCGCTCGCCAGGCGGGGGCGGCCCCACCCGTCAGCCTTTCCGATGCTTCGCGCTTATTGAGTCTTCTCGTTTCAAACGAACAGGGTGTTGATTCCTCATTCCGTGCGTCTCTCCAGACTATTGGCGATATGCTGCGTCGTTCTTCGGGCGATGCAGGTGTATTGGCACATCTGATGGACGAAGCGTTGACCTATGGGGATGTGCGGGAGGGAGCAAAGACGCTTCCTCAGTCCGGCGGCGCTCCCCTGCGCGGACCGGGGAATCAGCAGGGAGATCTGCCCCAGCAAGGAACCTCACGGTTTACTCCGGAACAGCTGCGACTGACGGCTTTTGAAACCAGTGCCGCCCAGATCCTGCGCATGATTGCACAAAACTCCCGCGTTATTCTGGTTGAAGCTGCCAATCAGCCGGTGACGCCGCTGCCGTTCCTTCCCGGAGAAGAGATTGAAGCTTCTGTGATCGGTACACTGCCTGGCGGCAAGGTGTTTGTTCAGGTGGCAGGGGCAGAGATGGAATTGACTCTTCCAAGAACGGTACAGAGTGGTGACATTCTTCGTCTGACCTATATATCGTCCCAGCCGAAAGTGACTTTTGCGATTTCGCGTCTGCTGCCTGACAGCACGTCAGGTGTTTTAAGCGAAGCAGGCCGCTGGCTGAGCGTGCTGGAACATAGCGAGGGAGGGGTGTCGAGTCAGCAGATGTACGTGCTTGATCGTCTGAATACGGTACTTAAGAGTCTTCCCCCCGATTCGCCGGCTTTCACCGCTATTCTGGATGAGGCGATTACCTACCAGACGGTCATGCGAGGACAGACTTCTTCAGAGCAGTCTGCCGCATTGCAGGCATCGCTGCTTTCCGCGCAGCAGACTCCTTCTGCATCAGGGAATGGAATCGTATTGAGCGACGACATGGCCAGGCTTCTTCAGGCCGTAATCAAAGGGAATCGCCTGGCGTTGCTTGAAGCCCTTAATCAGCAGGCCATGCCGGCCGGATTTGCGCCGGGGCAACAGTTAAAAGGCGAAGTGCTCGCCGCGCTGGGTGGTGGACGTTTCATGGTCCAGGTTGCAGGCCGGAGCCTGGAATTCATGCTGCCGAAGGGGCTTGCCCGTGGCGATCTGATTACCCTGTTTTTCATAACTGAGGAGCCGCGCGAGACGTTCCTGATGGTCCGTTTCGGGCGGCCGGGAGATTCCCGGATCAGCGACACCGGTCGCTGGTTGAGCAGTTTTCTGGGTGAAGCATCCGGCTCGGTGCCGGCCCAAGCCACGCTCGGTATTCTGCGCACACTGTTGGCCGGGCCGACCACCGATGCAACATTGCTTGGCAGGATGCTCCAGCAGGGTCTACGTGAAAGCGGGCTGTTTTACGAGTCTCATTTGGCCCGCTGGTTTGGCGGCGATTATCAGATGGAAGAGATCCTCAGGGAGCCACAGGGACGTTTGTCTCCTCGTCTGGCACAGGCCGTGGAACAGCCCGGTGTGCTGGCTGATGAACTTGTACGGGCCGGCATCCGGACCGGTTCACCTGAAATAATGGAGGCGCTCTTTAAAAAGGCCGGCAGCGGTATGGCACATGAAGGGATTGCTGATCAGCGCACTCTGCCGATAGTCACCGAGCAGCTGTCTTCACTGCAGAACGGCCAGTTGGTGTTTCAAGGCGACTTGTTTCCCGGCCGCCGCATGGAGTGGACCGTTGCCGAGCGGGAGGCGGGGCGTGACCGGTCCGGCGGGCGCGAGCGGAGCTGGGAAACCAGTATAACCATTACTCTGCCCCACCTGGGTCCGGTTACAGCGCAGCTTACGCTCGATGGGACGAGTGTGGCTATTAAAGTGAATGTTGAAGACGGTGCGAATGTGCCGGTTTTGGAAGAGGGCAGGGCACGTTTGATTGGACAATTGGAGGGTGCCGGGCTTACACCGGCAGAGTTGAACATCTGTCATGCCGCAGCGAGATGATGGAGAGCGCCGTGCGGCGGCGCTCTCCTATAAACAGGGGTACTATGCCCCGGTTGTAATCGCCCGTGGTAAGGGCGTTGCCGCTGAGGCGATTATCGCCTGTGCCCATGAGGCGGGCGTATATGTCCATGAGTCACCGGAACTGGTCAGACTGCTGCTGCAGGTTGACATTGATCAGTTTATCCCTCCCGAGCTTTATCGGGCGGTAGCGGAAGTACTGGTGTGGCTTCAGTGGATGGATGACCGGCAGAAGTAAGCCAATTACGTGAGGAGGAATGATGCGTATCAAGTTTGGCACCGATGGCTGGCGGGGTATTATCGCCCGGGACTTTACCTTTGAGAACCTTTCACTGGTGGCCCAGGCTACCATGGATTATCTGAATCGTGAGGGTTTGGGAAATAAAGGGGTGGTGATCGGCTATGACCGCCGCTTTCTGTCGCGTGATTTTGCCCGGCGGGTGGCAGAAATTGCGGCAGGAAATGGTATTCACGTCCGTTTGACGGAGGATTATGCCCCGACACCGGCAGTTTCCTGGGCTGTACGCGAGAGCGGCGCCGGAGCTGGTGTGATGATTACGGCAAGCCATAATCCTCCTGAATATAACGGTTTTAAAGTGAAAGAAGCTTTTGGTGGTTCCGCCCTCCCTGCCACAACCAGAATTCTTGAAGAAATCGTTGCGTATAATCAGGAGAACGAGCGTCGTGTCATAGCTGTCCCGTATGACGAGGCACTGAAAAAGGGAACTATCGAACTTTTTGACCCTTGTGAAGGATATTTTCATCAGATCAGCCGCTACGTCGACCTTGATCTGATCGCGAAGGCCGGGATTAGAGCGGTCGTAGACCCGATGTTCGGTGCCGGTAGCGGTTTTATACCACGCCTTCTCCCCGGGGTTGATGAAATCCATAACAGTGAAAACCCCTCGTTCGGCGGACAGCCGCCCGAACCGATCGGCCAGCATCTGGAGGAATTGTCAGCACTGATCAAAACCGGAAACTATCTGGTTGGCCTTGCACTTGACGGTGATGCCGACCGGATTGGCGCCGTTGATGAAAATGGCGACTTCTTCTCCTCCCACTGTATCTTTACCGTAATCCTGCGGCATCTGATCGAATATAAGAAATTGACCGGAGCGGTGGTCAAGACGGTTTCGACAACACGCATGGTGGATCTGCTGGCTGAAAAATTCGGGTTGGAGCTCTTTGAAACGCCGATCGGGTTCAAGCATATCTGTGAGCTGATGCTGGAGCGGGATATACTCATGGGGGGAGAAGAGTCTGGAGGGCTTGGAGTGAAAGGCCATATCCCGGAACGCGACGGGATCCTGCTTGGATTGCTGCTGCTGGAGGCTGTTGCGGTTAATGGCAAGGGGCTGCGGCAGTTACTTGATGAGACGATGGACGACATCGGACATTTCTATTATCGTCGGATTGATCGCCGTATCGAGGATGATGCCAAAGACCAGTTGATTGCAAAACTGCGCGTGCACCCCCCGACAGCGATTGATGGCCAGCAGGTTGTGGCCACCAATTTCAGTGATGGTTTCAAATTTATTTTTGAAAACGGAGACTGGTTGCTGATCCGTCCTTCCGGAACTGAGCCGGTTTTGCGCCTGTACAGCGAAGCGGGAACGTTGGATCAAGTCGAGCGCTTCCTGCGGCAGGCGGCGATGATTGCTGGATGTTAAAATATATAGTGGCTATCATCACTACGCGGTTGCACTGGAGAAAAAAACAGTTATAATCCTGGCCGCTCTGATTTGAACGGGCAGTCGGTTAATGCACACAGAATCTCATCCATACCGTTATGGAAAATTACTAAAAAGGAGCACACTGTAATGGCAAATATTCTGATTGTTGATGATTCGTCCACCATGCGTAAAATAATTTCGAGATCTCTTCGCCAGGCAGGCCTTACCGTCGATGAAATCTACGAAGCCGGCGACGGTATCGAAGGGCTTGGAGTAATTGCATCCGGGAAATCCATTCAGCTGATTCTGTCTGATATCAATATGCCGAACATGGACGGTCTTGAGTTTGTCAAGGCGGTGCGTGCCAATGGCAACACAACTCCCATTGTCATGATCACCACGGAAGGTGGCGAGGAAATTATCGCGGAGGCCATGTCGAGCGGTGCAAGTGACAGCATTAAAAAGCCATTCACACCGGACCAGCTCCAGGAAAAGCTGGGAGGGTTGCTATGACGCTTAATCCGGGCGTTTCCCGATCAACCAGCTTTACTGAAGAGCAGGTTGCGGGTTATGTGATTAATGCGACCAGGGAGGTATTCTCTACTATGGTCATGATGGAGGTGCTTGACAGCTTCCCGCTTAAGGAACCGGTCAGCCGCTTTAAATGCAGTATTACCGGGATGGTTGGTTTTGCCGGGACATATTCCGGGGTAATTTCTATCCACTGTCCGGTTGCTTTGGCGCTGAAAATAACCTCCAATATGCTTGGTATTGATTGTGATGAGGTTAACGAAGACCTGAATGACGCTATCGGAGAAATTGCCAACATGCTTGGGGGCAGTGTCAAACAGGTCCTCTCCAAGGGGGGACTGGATGTAAAACTGTCGATTCCGACCGTGATCTCGGGAGAAGACTATACCGTTAACTCGCTTTCTGACAATGACTGTGTCGTCGTTCCATTTACGGTTGTAGATCACACGCTATTAGTCGGGATTACGCTGAAGAAGGAAGATTAGGCTTGTCGTTTTACATCTCCGGCTGCCATAATGCGTGTCGGTCAATTCTGAATCTGGTACCGGAAGACTCTATCTGATGGATGGTTATACAACGCTATACGGAATGCTGGAAACAGCTCTGAAGCAGGCCGGTGAAGAAAGCGGCATGTTATTGGGGCAGGAGCTTTCCATTGCCCTGGCAGACTCGCTATCGACAAGCAAAAACTCTTATTTTGGAGTACTTGACGACGGCTGTTTTGTCCTCGGCGTCGACTCAGGTGAAGCTTACTGCGGGCAGTTCTACCTTGTCTTTTCGCTGCGTGATGCCATTGTCATGAGCAGCATCCTGCTCGGTATTCCACCGGCACGCATTCAGGAAAAAAAGCGGCTCTCAATTATAGAAAGCGATGATATAGACGCTTTCTCTGAAATTGCCAATATGGTAAACGGGGCGCTCAACACCGTTTTTCAGGGGACACTTGCGAACAAAGTCCGGCTGAAGCTGCTGCCGCCCAAGAAATACGTCCCCGAGATTGACGAATTAAGTCCCGAAGAGCCGCTTCCGGATGGCGATTACCTGATGTTCCGCTCCAAGCTGGACATGCCGGGACAGGAAATGAACCATCTTGATGTTCTTATTCCGGTTGCTTTAGGGAGCCTGTATGACCCCCAACCGGTGGCTGCCGAAGCAGAGGCAGAGAATATATCAGAGGAAGTACCTGCCGGTGGCGATGATGCTCAGGGTGCAGAGGGGACAATTTCTGAGTCAACACCTGCTGCTGCCGATGGAGTTGACAGCGTGGTTGTGCTGGAGGACGATGAAGAGCAGCGGCGGCAGATGGTAGAACTGGTCTCGTTTACCGGATTCCAGATTGCTGAAGGCACGCTTAATGCAGATATAAAGGAGCTGTTTGCCGGACGAAATGTAAAGCTTGTCATCATTGGGTCTCAGGATGCAGATGATCGCGAGTTGGCCGTCTGTATAAAAGTCAATGCCATCCGTCAGGATTCCCCGCCGCCGATTATCATGAGCGCTGAGTGTTGGACACGGACTGCTGTGTTGAAAGCGCTTAAGTACGGTGCGCGGGACATTATCATAAAACCATTTAATGGCGATGATGTGACTTCAAAGGTCCGTCGCTATTGCAAAATAGCGTCGGTTTAGTTTTTAGCAGGTTTGATGATGGCTCAAAAATCAGTATTACAAGCAGCTTTTTTGCCATTCTATCGTCGGATACTCATTTCCGGCGTTCCACTCCTCTTGCTTGGTGCCATACTTTTCCCAAGGCAGGCGTACGCGTCTATTCCAAATCATCTCTACCGGATAGATATCTACGGCCAAAAAGATTACACCCGCCTCATTGTGCGCCTTGCGGCCCCCCCACAGTACACACTGGTTGAGATCCCCGGCAACCGGCTGCGTCTTGTCATACAAGACACAAACGGCACATTGTTTAAAAAATTCAGACGCTATGCGGATAAAAATATTGGCGGCGTGGTTCTCAAGGAGCGGGGTGACAGCCTGCTTGTGACATTCCAGATTTCCCGGACAGCAGGATGGCGCGACCTGTCACGACCTGATATAAGTGCGATAACAGTTGATATTGGTACTCCATTTAAGCCGGGAGTCCCGCAACCTTCGCTGGGAGGGCGCGAAAAAATATGGAAAGGTGTCGAAAAACTGGTGCGGGATTTTGACCCGCCACTGAAGTCGGAAATCCCTTTTTCTCCAACGGATAGCCAGGTCCTGGCGCATTTTCTTACTGAAAATGACCAGAAAAACTTTATGGCAGGGGAAGCCGCTCTTTACAAAGGGCGCCTGACCGAAGCCGAGGAGTTGTTTACTCACTTTGCATCGCAGCAGGCACCAATTCGTCCGCTGGCACTCTACCGACTTGCAGAAACATGGTACAAACTGCAGAAATATTCTCAGGCGTTAGCAGCATTCCGTGAAGCCGAAAAAATGTGGCCGGATTATCTCCGGCTAAATCCGGGTAGTACTTTTTGTTACGGCGACAGTATTGCCCGGAGCGGCGAGCTTGCCTCTGCCCGTTCTTTGCTCGAAGGTCTTGTTGTGCGACTTGCTGACAAAGACTTTGCGCCGGCACTTCTCGTACGTATGGGCGATATTCTCGCCCGGCAGGGGCATGAGTACGAAGCTCGTGCAATCTATCAAAATGTCGCGGAAAATTTTAAAGATAACAAAGCAAGCCAAATGGCTTTAATGAGAATCGCAGACAGTAAATTCCTGAAATTAACTCCTTGGAATTACCGGGCGGTCAGTGATGTCTACCTGAACGCTTCCCGGCAGAGCGGCGACCTCGACATGCGCGAGGAAGCTTATTTTAAATACGTTTTGCTTGAATCTATTCATGGTGAGGCTGGCGAAGCGTTGCAACAGGTAATGGCTTTTCAGCGAAAATTTCCGCACGGGGTGTACGTCGCAGTGGTCAGAACAATCCGGGAAGTGCTGGTCGCAGAAGTATATCGACGCACGGACTGGAACAAAGATCCATCAGCGCTCGTGCGGTTTATGGATGAGCAGCACGAATATCTTGCAGAGTGCGTTGCCCAACCCGGTTTTCTTGCAGCAGTCACTCGGGCCTACAACGAAGCCGGTAACCCGATAGAGTTGGTCCAGTTATTGTCTGATATGGCTGAACGCCCCTGGGCGGCACCGATAGCTCCCGAACTGTATGCCGGTATTGCTGATAGTGCCGAGCTGATTGGTGATACAGCTACTGCCGAGAAAGCCATAAAAACGTTTCTGGGTAAATTCCCCGCCAATCCTCAAGCGAGGTTGATGACGGAGCGTCTTGGCGCAATTTATTTTTCAATGGATAAATATAAACAGGTAAAGGAAACACTTTTCTGGTTGTTAAATAAAGGGGAGCATGCCCAGCATGTTGATAGCTATTATCGGTTGGGACGATCGCTCTGGGCTCTTACTTACTATCCCCAGGCGGTCAAGTCGATGGATCTTTTTCTTGCGACATCATTGAAGCGCGACCCTCGTCTTCTACCAGATGCGTATTTTGTTGCAGCTTCTGCGAGGGAAAGTATGGGCGACCGAAAAGGCGCCTTACGGTTGTTTGAGGCTGCACTCAAGCTGCCGGACAACACTCGCACTGAAGAGTTTATCTACAGAACGGGGCAGATTAACCTTCATGAAGGCAAAATAGTGCGGGCAAGAGAGCTATTCGGCCAGCTTGCTAAAAGCGGCAAGGACCCGGACTGGCAAAAGCTTGCCCAGCAGGCGTTAACGTCCCTCGACATGAAGTAGCATTGCCGGAAGCACTCTGTGAAAAGTCAATATTGTGACTTGGTCAAATAAATGGCTCGATGAGGGCTTGTATTTGATGCAACGGCATGGAAAAGATGGTATATTTCCGGTGTTATTTTGTTTACCGCGTAATTGCCGTGTGTATAAGTGCGGTTGCTGGCGGCATATATTTTGCATTATTGAATTTATTCTAGGAGGAGGCAGATATGCACATTGAAGGCATTTTTGACGGCACAATTGGACTTTTAGGCAAGAGTATCGACCTGAGAGCTAAAAATCAAAATTTGATTGCTTCCAATATTGCCAATGCTGAAACCCCGAACTTTATCCCAAAGACCCTGGAGTTCGAGCAGGAGTTGCAAGGAGCCCTTAAAAACAACGAATCCGGGACGCGCTCTTCTTACGTCCCCAATGCGCGTCACATTCCGCTTCGAGGCGCCGGTGCCGGTAACTCAGTGCAGTCGGTTACGGGCGTTGTCGTCGAAACACCCTCCAAGACACCCGGCAATGACGGCAATGCCGTTGAACTTGAAAATGAAATGGGCAAACTGGCTGAAAATCAGATTATGTTTAACGCGTCGGTCCAAATGCTGACCAAAAAGTTTACGGATTTGCGGACTGCAATCAAAGGGGGGGCGTAGTAAATGGACTTTTTTAGTTCTATGAATGTAAGCTCGTCGGCGCTTTCCGCCGAACGTACCCGCATGAATTTGATATCGAGCAATCTTGCCAATGCCAAAGCAACCCGAACTCCTGAAGGCGGTCCTTACAAACGGAAGGATGCAATTTTTTCAGCTACTCCGGTTGATAGTCCTTTCGACCGGGCTCTTGATGGAGCTGCAGCTCAGCAATTACGCAAAGTGGAAGTTTCCGGAATTGTCGAAGATCAAAATCCTCCGCGGCTCGAATATGACCCCGGCCACCCGGACGCCAATGCGCAGGGATATGTTGCCATGCCAAACGTTAATGTAATTGAAGAAATGACTGACATGATAAGTGCCACCCGGTCATATGAAGCCAATGTAACCGCTGTTCAGGCAGCCAAAAGCATGGCCATGAAAACGCTCGAGATCGGCAAGTAGTACATAGACGCATAGCGATGAAGAAATACGCAGAATATGTAAAAGTTGTCTCGCGTTTTAAGGCGAAGAAATGGTGCCTTGATTTAAATTTGGAAGTAGAACTTACGAGGGTATAACTATGGTAACTACTGGTATTGAGAGCGGAATCGGGATGTCTAAAGCCTTCCCTGAAATAGGCAAAGCCAGTTCATCGGCTACAACGGATGGTGCGGGCAAGTTTTTCAGCGAACTCGTTTCTAAAGTTAATGATATTCAGGTGCAGTCAGACAAGTCGGTTCAGGGGCTCGCCATCGGAGAGAATAAAAACCTCCATGAGGTTATGATTGAAGTGGAGAAGGCCAGCATTTCATTTCAATTTATGGCGCAGGTCCGCAATAAAGCTCTTGAAGCATATCAGGAAGTCATGCGCATGCAGGTGTAGTCTCTTTAACCACTCCCGGAATATAGTTTTTCAACTCCACTTAGTACATATCAAAGGAAAGTGAACATTACCGATGCCAGAAGGAATTCGTAAACTAGTAGAGCCTTTTTTTGCTCTTTCTCCGGGCAAGCAGATGGTTATTGCCACGGTAGCTTTTCTCTCTGCAGCTGCATTCGCGATTTTAATCTTTGTCGCAAACCGCACTGACTACCGTCCGCTTTTCACCAATCTGACTTCAGAGGATGCCGGAGAAATTGTCAAAAAATTGAAGGACGCTAAAACACCCTATCAGATTACAGCTGACGGTAAGGGGATTCTGGTGCCATCTGACAAGGTTTATGAACTCCGTCTGACCCTTGCTTCAGAAGGCATTCCTCAGGGCGGCGGCGTAGGTTTTGAAATATTTGATCGCAAGAATTTCGGCATGACGGAGTTTGTGCAGAAGATCAACTACCAGCGAGCCCTGCAAGGTGAGCTATCCCGTACTATCGCGCAATTAAACGGGGTTGACCAGGTGCGTGTGCATCTGGTCATACCGGAAAAATCGCTTTTCAGGGACAATGAGAAACCGGCTACTGCCTCAATAGTCCTTAAAATGAAGTCGAACCGCACCCTGACTGATTCAGAGGTACAAGGTGTCGTTCATCTTGTTTCCGCCTCTATCGAGGGGATGGACCCCAACCAGGTTACCATCCTGGACAGTCGCGGCAGGATGCTCAGCAAGGGGGGAGATAGCGACCCGACCGCCCGCGCGACATCGGCGATGCAGGAAACGGAGCGTTCATATGAAAAAAATGTTGAAGACCGGCTTCAGTCCTTGCTTGACAGGATTGTCGGTGGAGGAAAATCCGTAGCACGTGTCACTGCAACCTTTGATTTTAAGCAGGTTGAACGGGTTGAAGAAAAGTTTGACCCGGATACAATTGCCGTTCGCAGCGAACAGCGGACTGATGAGAAAGGGTCCTCCACTACGAGCAGTACCGGGGTCCCCGGAGTGCAGACCAACCTCGGACGTACACCAACCGGAGGAGGAGCAACCTCCGGTGGCGGTACCAAGAGCGATGAAACACTTAACTATGAGGTAAGCCGGTCGTCGGCAAAGATTATTGAACCGGTGGGGGCGCTCAGTAAAATATCTGTTGCCGTTCTGGTTGATGGCAAGTATGAAGCACCCGCAGCTGTCAAGGAAGGCCAGGTTGCCAAGGCAAAATATATACCTCGCTCTCCAGAAGAACTGCAAAAAATTGAAACATTGGTAAAAAGTGCCGTCGGATTTAATGCTGAGCGTGGTGACCAGCTGAGTGTTCAAAATATCCCTTTTCAGGATGCGGACGAGGGGGGGGACATCGAAACAACAACCTGGTGGACCAATCCATTTTTTATCTCTCTGGCTAAAAACCTGATGATCGGAGTAGGCTTTCTGGTGCTGGTCTTGTTTGTGATCCGCCCGCTTCTGGCATCACTGCGACTGGTAAGGCGTCCGGCACTTGAAAGCTTTGAAGCAATCGGGTCAAGTGGAGAACAGTTGACTAATGCTGAACGTGCGCTGATCAACAATCAGATGGCTGAACAACAGAACTTGATTGAGCAAGCAAAAAAAGATCCCTATCAGGTTGCCCAGATTCTGCAGAACTGGGTTGCTGAGGATAAATAATTATTCGCAGTTTTCAAGATAGTCCACCCTTTAAACGCGTAACTTCTAATTCACTAAAAGGGATATTATGACAGGTTCTGAAAAAGCCGCTATCTTGCTGCTCTATCTTGGTAATGATGTAACTGGCAAGGTTTTCGAGCATCTGGATGATACTGAAATAAAAAAAATAAGTAAGAGTATGGGCCTGCTTGGGCATGTCAGTCGTGAAACGATCATGGATGTCGTTACTGATTTTACTGCAGTAATTGACCCTCAGGCGGGCATTTTTTCTCAGGGAGATGAATTTGTCCTGAAGATTCTCGAAAAAGCCCTCGGTCCGGAAAAAGCCCAGATGCTGATGGACGAGTTACAGGCATCGAGCTATGGCGATTTGGTTGATATTCTGGCGAATATGGATGCGAAAACTATAGCCAATTTTCTTTCTCAGGAACATCCCCAAACCATTGCAGTCATCTTGGCCAAGCTTAAATCAAAGCAGACGAGCGAAATTATCAGCCTTTTGCCACAGGAACTCCAAGCAGAAGTTGTGTTGCGTATTGCTGATGTTGAGCAGGTATCACCGGACATCCTTAAAGAAATTGACGATGTCATGAAGCGGGAACTTCAGTCGATGGGTGGAACCCAACGCTACAAAGTTGGCGGTATTGACAAAGTAGTTGATATGTTCAACCACTTTGATCGGAGCAAGGAAAAGCAAATTCTCGACAAACTGGACGTTCTCAGTCCGCCGTTATCGGAAATCATCCGCAAGCATCTCTTTACCTTTGAGGATGTATTTGCCCTGGATGACCGCAGTATCCAATCCGTCATGCGCGAAGTATCAAACGATACGCTGACGCTAGCCATGAAAACCTCGCCGGACGAGGTCAAAGAGAAAATTTTCAAAAACATTTCCAGCCGTGCTGCAGATATGATCAAAGAGGATCTCGAGGTAATGGGGCCGGTACGGCTTTCAGATGTCGAGAAGGCGCAGGGAGAAATTATCAAGATCGTGCGCAAAATGGAGGAAGAAGGAAAAATTGTGCTGGCCGGCCGGGGAAGTGAAGATGTCCTCGTCTAAGATCATAAAGCAGGCTGATCGTGCGAGTACTGGAGTCACGGAATTCAGCTTCAGAAACATCGGGCAGTTGGGCGGGTTAGCCCCTGCAGAACATGGTATGGGGAGCTTCGTTCCGATGGGGCTGTTCCAGATCTCTGACGCACAGGATATGGCGGTTGATGCCGGACCGCCCACTATTGAAATAAGCGAAGACGATCTCAACCAGAGAACCAATGAGGCATTTAATGCCGGACTCACAGAGGGCAAGGAACTTGCTGAACGCGGCCTTATCAACGTTTTCAAAGCATTACGGGCCTCAAGCGAAACCATACACAATCTGAGAGACAAAATATTCCGGGAATCAGAAGATGAAATAATCAATCTGGTTATGCTCGTTTCACGCAAGGTAATTATCCGGGAGATAACTCAGGATCGCACAATTCTGGCTGAGGTAGTCAAAAATGCACTTGCCGGTTTATCGGCCCGGGAAGAAATAACCGTCCGGATCCACCCGGATGATTACGTGCTGGTCACTTCCGGACGTGAAAAACTGCTGCATGATGAACTGCTCAATGAGAGACTGCTGCTCAAACCGGATCCGTCAGTCGCGACAGGTTTTTGTCTTGTGGACACTTCCATGGGGACCATTGATGCCTCACTTGACGGGCAGATGGATCAGATATTCCGGAGCTTTGTTGACCAGCGCACCGCCGTCGTTAGTGAAGAATTATAACATGGGCACGATGCGATATGCATGACATGAAGCTGAACCTGGACAAATACCATTCGGCGCTTGCAACGGCAAAACCTGTCAGATTACAAGGCAAGGTTACGCAAGTGGTCGGCTTGGTTATAGAGGGGTATTGCCCTGATACTTCAGTTGGCGCCATCTGTGAAATAAAACCGGCTGAAGGTGATCCGATTCCGGCCGAAGTAGTCGGTTTTCGCAATAATAAAACGCTCTTGATGCCGCTTGGTGAGTTGCGTGGGGTTGGTCTCGACAGTCTGATATCGGTCAGACGCGACAATGCTACCTTGGGAGTAGGCCCGCTCATGCTGGGGCGTGTAATCGACGGGTTGGGCGAGCCCATTGATGATAAGGGTCCGATCAGCGTCGAGGAAGAATATCCGATCTATGCACTGCCGGTTAATCCAATGTCGCGGCCACCGATCCGTAAGCCACTTGACCTCGGCATTCGCAGTATAAATGGCTTACTGACCTGTGGGCGGGGGCAAAGGGTTGGTATAATGGCCGGCTCCGGAGTAGGAAAATCAACCTTGTTGGGGATGATTGCCCGCTATACGGAAGCGGATGTGAATGTTATTGCACTGATTGGCGAGCGTGGCCGCGAGTTGCGCGAGTTTATTGAAAAAGATCTGCAGGAACAGGGACTGAAAAAATCAGTTGTAGTGGTTGCAACATCAGACCAGCCTCCTTTGGTACGGATGCGCGGTGCTTACATTGCGACGACAATTGCGGAATATTTCAAGAACCAGGGTAAAAAAGTATTGCTGATGATGGATTCGGCAACCCGTTTCGCAATGGCGATGCGTGAGGTTGGGCTTGCTATTGGTGAGCCTCCGACCACCAAGGGATATACGCCATCCGTATTTGCTGCGCTGCCGAAACTGCTTGAACGAACGGGTAATTTTCCTGAAGGGAGCATCACTGCGCTCTACACGGTGCTGGTTGAAGGGGATGATTTCAACGAACCGATTTCCGACGCGATGCGCAGTATTCTGGACGGCCACATAGTGTTATCGCGTGACCTTGCTGCCCGTAACGTATATCCGCCGATCGACGTTCTGGCGAGTGCCAGCCGTGTTATGACCGATGTTGCTTCCCGTGAGCATCTGGACGTAGCTTCAAAATTCAAAGAAGTGATGGCAACCTATCGTCAGTCAGAAGATTTGATAAATATCGGGGCCTACAAATCAGGGAGTAATCCCGGTATAGATTATGCTGTATCACACATTGCGGCGATGCAGTCATTTATGAAACAGGCAGTAGATGATCCGGTTATGCTGGAAGAAGCGGTGCAAAATCTGAAATCAATGTTTGATTCCTGAATTTGCTGTTAACCGAGGAGTAATGGGCGATGGCTGGCAAGATATTCGAACTGGAGCAGGTCCTGATTTACCGCCGCGAGATGGAAAAACTCCGTAAACAAGAGTTTGCTGCGGCAAAACAGGGGCTTGAGCAGGCCGATCAGGAATTGAAGCGTGAAGAGGAGCTTGTCAAACTTTTGTCACACGAATATGTGCGCTGTCAGCAGGAGATTGGATGTATTGATGATATTCGGATGTATTCAGATTTTTTTGCCCGGAAGCGTGAAGAGATCAGGCTACAGAAGGAGCGGATCGAGTGCCTGGATCAGATCGTGACCGAAAAAAGATTTGATTTGCTGGAAGCAAGCAAGGAAAAGAAAGTGCTTGAATCATTGAAAGAGAAAAAAGCTGCAGAATTCCGGCAGGAAACAGCTACCAAGGAACGGAACTTTCTTGACGAAATATCCATTCAGAAGAAGGTCAAACAGACGTGAACCAGAATAGAATTCTTTTAGTATCATTTTTATTGGGAGCCGTGCTTCTCCTGTCACAGTATGTATTGCCTGCTGTTCTAGCCGGTTCTGCGGTTCAGAATGAGGCGGAGGCCAGTGCTTTGGAGGCGGCGTCATCGAGCCATCTGCCGATTAATGCAACCCGCGCAGCTCGTGAGGAAAAAGCCCTTCAGGATGCCCGCCGCCAGCAGTTGGATGAAAAAGAGGCTGCTCTGGCTGCCAAGGAGCAGGAGCTGAAAAAACTGAATACCAAGATCGAAGCCCAGGTAAAAGCGCTCGAAGACAGCAAGAAACGGCTTGATGACTCACTGAAGCAAAAGAAAAAGGCTTTGGACGAAAAGCGCAAGAGAATGCTGACGCTCCTCAAGAAAATGCGTCCGGAACAGGCTGGACAGTTTCTCGGGAAAATGCAGGAGGGTGCGGTTATCTCAATACTGAACGATTTGGACAACAAGATGGTTTTAAAGTTGATTCCATACCTTAATCAACCGATGGTTCTCAAATGGATAAAAGATAACCTTAATAGCTAATAATTTTATGGGTAGATTATGTCCAAGCTCATAAAAAATCCAAACAGAAAGGAGGTGAAAAAAATGACTAGTGGACAATTGAATAGTGCTTCAATTTGTAATGCGGCACCGTCAGCCACACCGGAGACATCCACAGCCGCAGCCGTGGTAACGGATGGTGACCAACAAAATGGCGGTAAGTTTGCAGGGATATTGAGTGGGGTTCATCTTTCGGCAAAAGATGGGGTTTCATCCCATTCCGAGCAGATGGGGCAACATAAGCACAAAATTGGCAAGGATCAGCATCCTTCTGATGCCGGTACAGTGGACTCAGGTGATGATCTGCTGGCACTGCTTAATGGATCACCGCAGGTTGCCGCAGCAGTGATGCCTGCTTCCCCACCAGCAAAGGATACGAAAAAAACGGATACGAGTGCTGATAGTATACCAAAGCAGGGCGAATCATCAGGTGTTGCCTCTCAGATGATTATGGCAGCGTATTCGCAATCCGGCAAAATATTGAACGTGACCATTCCTGCACCGATTAACAGTAGCATGCTGCAGAATGCAGCAACAGTACCAGGTTCCACTGACGTCATGTCTGCTCATCAGGTTGGCAAGCAGACAGAGCGTGTGGCTGCACCGCAGCAAACAACATCCGGGCAGTCAGCTGAAAAAATTGCACTACTCCCTGTAACACAACACGCAGATGAGCATGCACAACCTCTTCTGCAATCTGCTGCTGTGGTGACGGTTTCAGCAACCACACCGCAACCGGCACAATCTGACAGAATGTCAGATATCAGCAAGATGATGGCACTTCCTGTTGATGGGGTACGGAACACAACAGCTCAATCGGCTCTCGTTTCAACCTCGCCGGAAAAAATTCAGGTGGAGCAAAAGACCGCCGAACCAGTACAATCAACATTACAGGCTCAAACGCCGGTAACGCTTTCAGCAGAAGCTGTCAGTGTCCCAACGGCAGACAAGCTTGCTGCATCACAAGCGGCAAAAGATGGTGTCGTGACCGTGTCACCAGCTGGAAAAACGGGAGTTGCATCCAGCATTCTTCAATCTGGAGTATCGGCGGCTCATTCGGCTCCCGAACTACAGAATAAAAACAGCCGGACTGGCAATGAGCAAAATGAGGTCAAAGAAATGGCTTCATCAGTGCAATCTGCCGTATCTTCCCGCGGATCAGCGTTGAGTTCCGATACTTCGCACACCAACGACAACAATCAGGAACAATCCGATGGTGGCGCCGACAGTAAGATGCTTGAGCAGCAGATGCGTGGACAAGTAAGTATGGAAAATCAGAAAGTAGCCCCACTTTCTGTAAAAACCGATTCGGTCGGAACTACCCCCCAGGACATTTCGGGACAGGTTGTGCAGCAGCTAAAAGAGAACTTGACACAGCACGTGGTAAAGCCGGGGAATCATCAGATTACATTGACGCTTTCACCCGACAGTCTCGGTGAAATTAAAGTGAACCTGAGTCTCCAGGGACAAAAACTTTCGGTTACAATTTCAACCCAAAACGAGACCGTACGGAATGCTATTGCTCAGCATACCGATGCCCTCAAAGAATCTCTGGCACGCCAAAACATCACGATGGAATCCTTTGATGTAACCACCGGCGGAAAAGGTTCAGGAAATAACGGACAGAACCAGAGTGCCTGGCGTGAACTGGCTAAACAGCAACAACAGTATCAGTCCTGGACATCACCTGGCTATCACATTGCACAGGCTGATCTCTCTTCCGGTCAGGCGGTACATCAGAGGCAGCAAGGGCAGACGATGCTTGACATACATTACTGAAAGGGGAGACAAAAATGGTAAGTACAGTAGCAGCAACAACCGGTACAGCGGCAGCGGATGCAGCCATGAAGAAGGACTTGGGATTGAACAAGGACGACTTTATGAAGCTGTTCGTTGCTCAGCTGCAGAATCAGGACCCACTGGCACCTCAGGATCCGAGTGCGATGCTGACCCAGCTCTCACAACTGTCTCTGGTGGAGCAGTCCTACAACAGCAACACCGCACTGAACAATTTGCTGACAGCACAGAACAACTCCAGCAGCCTGACGGCAGTTTCATTCATCGGCAAAAATGTCAAGGCAAACGGCAACAGTACGACATTCGACGGCAGCACACAGTCTGCACTGCAGTTTAACCTTTCGCTTCCGGCAGCATCGGCGCAAGTTTCAATTGTAGATGGATCGGGGCACACCGTCAGAACTGCCGCTCTCGCATCAACGGCTGCCGGCGACAACAGCTTTTCCTGGGATGGCCGCGATAACAGCGGAGCATTAGTTCCAGCCGGGGCGTACACGTTTGCCGTCACTGCCGCAGCTGCAGATGGCAGCGCTCTGCCGGTAACCACCTACACCACAGGGAAGATCGATGGTGTCAACCTGTCCGGCAGCACTCCACAGCTGACCATCGGAGCTTCTTCCGTTGCGCTGAGTGATGTTATCAGCGTGGGGGCTTAACAACGATGGTGGATCAGATTTTTATCCCAAATCCGGTACAGCCGGGCAGGATCGATCGACTGCAGCAGCAGAAACCGACATCCGGCCAGACATCCTCCTCACCGTTCGCACAGGTTCTCGACCAGAAGCTCCCGTCTCAGGGGGTCAAATTTTCACAGCACGCCCAGGATCGGCTTCGGGCACGCAACATAAACTTTTCGGCCAATGATCTTGCCAACCTGGAAGGGGCAGTCAATAACGTCGCTCAAAAGGGAGGGAAGGAATCGCTGGTCATGATGGGCGATTCAGCGCTGGTAGTCAGCATCAAAAACCGTACCGTGGTGACAGCCATGGACCGGACACAGATGAAGGGCAATGTTTTTACCAATATTGACTCAGCAGTAATTATTTAAAACGCAACCGGGCTGGTCCTCAGAGAGGAAGCCCCCGAAACGCCGACCGATTGACGCGTTTCACCCAACAAAACTCTCTCGCATACGAACAAGGAGGCAACAAAATGAGTATCACATCAGCAATGTATACCGGCGTATCCGGCCTGTTGGCCAACGCCGAAGGCATCAACGTCATCGGTAACAACCTGGCAAACGTCAACACTGTCGGTTTTAAAGGCGGTCGTATGCTGTTTTCTGACGCTCTGTCCACATCTATCGGAAACGGCTCACAAATCGGCCATGGTACCCAGATTCAGAAGGTCGATAATCTATTCTCGCAGGGTTCTCTGGAAAGCACGACCAGCGTGACTGACCTGTCTATCCAGGGTAACAGCTTTTTTGCTCTCAAAGATCCTAACGGCGCGGCACCGGTTAATCAAAATAGTGCTCTGCTGACCCGGGCAGGGTCTTTCCGTCTGGACAGCAACTTTAACCTCGTCAATCCGGATGGTTACCAAGTTCTGGATACCGCGGGGAATCCGATCAAATTTAGCGATAATGCCGCTGGAATTACCGCCGCCAACAGCGCTATCACCACTGCATACACTACTCCTGCTACTGCTATCCAGACTGAGGCCAAGAATGCTACTATGGGTGGTGGTGCTACTGACGCCAGCGCCTTTAATACTACTATTGGATTAGTAGCAAGTATAACACCTGCTGAGACAGCTGCTGCTAATGCAATCTTAGCATCTGCAACTGCGGCTAAAACTGCGGCGGATGCCGCTGTTGCCACACCTAATGCAACCAATGACGCTGCTGCGCAGGCAGCATTTAATGCGCTCAATACGTTGACGAATAGCTATGCCAGTACATTTGTTACTGGAACGGCACCTGCGACATTTACTGCATTTCAAACGGCCCTTAACGCATCGAATACAACGGTTAATACTGCCATGACTACGGCTGCACCCACCATTGCGACTGCCCAGGCCCTATTGGCAACGGCAAACGGCCAGGCCTTCAGCAAGATCACCAGCATAGATGGCAGCGGTCTGATCACCTATCTGGGTAAAGACGGCATCACCACCAACTATTACAACACGTCGGGGCAGGTTGGTGTCGCCGCCACTGCCGCTAATGCCGGGACTGTGCAGCGGCTGGCGGTAGTGACCGTTGCCAACCCGAATGGCCTGGATAAAGCAGTCGGCACGCTCTTTAAGCCAACTGTCGCTTCTGGCATACCGGCCTCTGCATTCACTTTGGCAAACAATAGTGCTAACGGAAGCAGCGAAAAAATATTGTCCAACAATCTTGAGCTTGGCAACGTCGATATGGCGACAGAGTTTGTGAACATGATCACCACCCAGCGTGCCTACTCCGCCAACTCCAAGACCATCACCACGGCTGATGAGATGACGCAGGAAGTGTTGGCTCTCAAGCGCTAGGGGACTAGTCTCAACATGATGAATAGGTACGGAGGCGTATTCCACCTTATGCGGATCCGCCTCCGTCCCCGTTTAAATAGTTGCAAAAACAGTGAATTCGTTTTACATAGTGACGTCAATATTAATCCATTGAATTCATTATCCATTCGCGGAGGATTGGCATATGGCCAAGGAAGAGCAGGCACCGGCGGAAGACGCAGCTGAAGGTGGCGGCAAGAAAAAAATGATTATCATAATCGGTGCAGCAGTCGCCGTAGCGATAATTTTGGGCATTGTTGCCTTCATGATGATGGGGAAGGGTGACAAGAAGACCAAAAAAGAGGGTGAAGTTGCTCAAGCCGAGGGTGCCGCTGCGCTGGCGGCTGGAGAGCATGGTGGCTCTGCAACTGGCGCAGCAGGGGGGGCAGCCAGTCCTGCCGCCAATATTTACCCCCTTGATCCATTTATTGTCAATATCTATGATGGACAGGAACTGCGCTATCTGAAAGTCAAGGTTGAGCTGGAGATGGTCAGTCCAGCCGTAAAGAGCGAGATGGATGGGCGGCTTGCTCCAATCCGGGATTCTATTCTGATATTACTCAGCTCGAAAACACTTCAGGATATTCAGGATGTTCAGGGGAAAAATACGCTCAAGGATGAAATTCTGGGAGCGATAAACAAGAACATTGCGCCCGGCAAGATTACCAAGGTATATTTTACCGATTTTGTGGTTCAGTAGGTACTGAATGGCAGCAATGGAAAAAATCCTCTCAAAAGCCGAGATCGAAGCGCTGCTCAATGCAGTTTTTGAAGGTCGCATTGAACCTGAAAAGGAACTTTCAAAAGCAGAGGGGTCTGTTGCTACCTACGATCTGGTAAATTCGGATGCTCACAAGGGATTTGTTCCTAATCTGGATATTATTTACGATAGTTTCATCCGTTACAACCGTGTCAATCTCTCCAACCGTCTGCGTAAGTCTGTTGAAATAAAAAAAATTGGGGCCCGCTCCTATAAATTTGATGACTTTCTCCAAACCCTTCCGTCACCGGCCTGTATGGGTATTTTCAAAATTGAACCGCTCAAAGGGGCTGCACTGATATCGTTTGACAGCACCCTGGTGCTATCACTGGTTGACAGCCTGCTCGGTGGGACCGGCAACGCGAAAGTCCCGCTTGCTAACCGGATGTTTACTTCAATTGAAGTGCGGCTGATGGAAAAAATTGTCGGAGATGCCCTGCAGGATCTGGAGAAAGCCTGGGCTCCGCTGTATGCCACTCATATGAACCTGCTCCGGATGGAAATGAACCCGCGTCTGGTTAATATTGTACCGCCTGAATATCAGATTGTGACCATGTCCCTTAAGATCCAGATTGATGATGTTTCGGGCAATATGATGTTTGCAGTGCCGTACATGACCATCGATCCGATTCGAGACAAACTCAAGACCGGCATGCAGTTCGATTTGATGGCGATCGATCCGCAGTGGTCATTCCGTCTGTCCTCCGAGCTACTGGAAGCGCCGATGGAGACAACCGTTGAGATGGGTAATGCCAGTATTACCCTGCGTGAACTGCTTGATCTAACCCCGGGTGACACCATTATGCTTGATAATGCCAGTTCGAGCGAAATGGTTGTCAAGGTAGAGGGGGTGCCAAAGTATTACGGGATTCCGGGCATAAAGCATGGCAACAAGGCAATTCAGATCAGCAAGATATGCACCAATAGGGGGCAGTAGTGAGTGATACGCCTGAAGAGAATCAAACAGCACCTGACAAGAAAAATCTCGACTTCATTCTTGATATTCCTCTGCAGGTGACGGTCGAACTGGGAAGGACCAAGCTGCTGGTTAAGGATATTCTGCAGCTAAACCAGGGAGCGGTCGTCGAACTGACAAAGCTGGCCGGAGAACCGCTGGATATTTTTGTCAACTCCAAACTGGTGGCTCGCGGTGAAGCGGTTGTCGTCAATGAAAAATTCGGTGTCCGTCTCGTGGATATCGTCTCTCCAAACGAACGGGTGGAGAAAATTTTGTGAAAAGTGCGGCTACCGCACTTCTTATTTTATTCCCTTCAATAGCGTCGGCTGCTGACAACTCGGGTCAGAAGTTCAGCTTTCTGTCAAGTATACTGCAAATGGTTGCCGCCCTGGCCCTTGTTGTCGGGCTTATCCTGCTTATCTGGCATTTTTCCGGCAAGCTGATGAGGGGATTGCCGGTCGGACAGCAGCTGCTTTCAAAGCATATCCGTTTAGTAGAAACCCGCTATCTGGGGCCCAAAAAAGCACTATTGCTTTTTGAGGTTGGCGGCGAGTACCTGTTGTTGTCAAGTAGTGACACCGGTTTGACGTTTATCAAGCAGATCGACATGCTTGAAGAGATCGAAGTCATCGAAGAAAAACAGGAACAAAGCAGTTTTGCCACGCTGCTGACTCGATTGAGACAAAAACAATGATTATCCGGCACTACTCAAAACGATCCTTTATTCTATGCCTGGCAGCGCTGCTGCTGTTGGTGAGCGTTGCCGTATACGCGGCACCGATTCCGTTCCCGTCGCTTAATATCGGGGTCGGCACTGCCACCAAACCAAATGATGTTGCGGTTACGGTTCAGATCTTCCTGCTGCTGACGATCATGTCACTCGCACCAGGCTTGCTGATCATGACGACTTCATTCACCCGCATCTCGGTCGTGCTCTCTTTTTTACGCACTGCCATGGGCACCCAGGCAGCTCCATCCAACCAGGTCATTCTGTCTTTGTCATTGTTTCTGACGTTCTTCATCATGACGCCGGTGTGGCAACAGATCAACAAGGATGCCTACCAACCATGGAAGGCGCAGCAGATCAGCCAGGATCAGGCTATGGAGCGGGCTGTCAAGCCGGTACGCACGTTTATGCTTTCCCAGACACGCGAGAAGGATCTGGCGCTTTTTGTGAGCCTCTCCAAGCTGCCGAGACCCAAGAATGCGGAAGATATTCCGACCCTGACCATCATCCCCGCATTCATGATTTCAGAATTGCGGACGGCGTTTCAGATCGGATTTTTAATCTATATTCCTTTTATCGTCGTTGATATGGTTGTCGCATCGGTTTTGATGTCGATGGGGATGATGATGCTGCCACCGGTCATGATCTCGCTCCCGTTCAAAATCCTGCTCTTTGTGCTGGTGGATGGCTGGGGACTGGTAATCGGTTCACTCGTAAAAAGTTTTGGCTAGGTGATACATAATGACTCCTGAATTAGTCGTACAACTTGCCCGGCGCACCTTTGAAACAGCCATGCTGCTGTCTGCACCGCTCCTGATAGCCAGCCTGGCTGTCGGTCTTCTGGTCAGCGTTTTTCAGGCTGTTACCTCAATCAACGAGGCAACGCTTGCCTTTGCCCCGAAAATCATCGCGGTCATGGTTGCCATGATCATCTTTTTTCCCTGGATGATGAGCTATATGGGCGACTTTACCCGTGAGATCTATTCGTTTATCCCAACAATGAGGCGTTAGCCTCTGATGTTCCCGCTGCTCCCCTTTCCGTCCCCCCGCGAAGTCATTTTTTTTATGCTGGTGTTAAGTCGCGTGGCCGGTATTTTTGCCGCACTGCCGGTTTTCGGCGGCCGCACGGTGCCGGTCCGCATCAAGGCGATCACGGTGTTCATGATCACGCTGGTCTGTTTCCCGACGCTTTCGGTGGCGCTTCCCCAGATGCCGTCTGATGCTTTCAGCCTCGCCCTGCTGCTGTTCAGTGAAGTCATGATCGGCCTGACGCTGGGGTTCATAGCCCAGATTATCTTTTCCGGGGTCGAATTTAGCGGCCAGATCATCGGCATGCAGATGGGTTTGACCATCGCATCAATTATTGATCCATCAAGAGGCACGCAGATCCAGATCATGTCGGTCGTCCAGACCTTGTTTGCAACACTGATATTCCTGTCGCTCAATATTCACCACCTGTTTATCCGCGCCATCATGGACAGTTTCAGAGTGATTCCGCTTGGAGGGTGGCGTATGAGCGGAGAACTGGTGCATTTTCTCGTCATGCGCACCGCGGATATTTTCATCATCGGCATCCGCCTGGCCGCGCCGGTCATGGTGGCTCTGCTCCTTACCTCGGTTGCGCTCGGCATCATGGCCCGGGCGTTTCCGCAGATGAATATTTTTATGATCAGCTTGCCGCTTAACGTCGGACTGGGTCTGGTCGTTCTGGGGATGACCCTGACCATATTCTTCCATGTTCTGGAGGTGTCTTTCGGGGATCTTTCTGCCCAGATAAACGCGCTCTTCCGACTCATGGCAAAGGGGGGATGACCTACGGCTGAAGATTCAGATAAACACTCAAAGACTGAACAACCGACCGGCAAAAGACTAGAAAAATCGCGCGAAGATAGTCCGCCGCCGATGAGCCAGATGCTGACGTCGTCGCTTACCCTGCTCACGGGTATCGTCAGCCTCTATATCTTCGGCAGCTTTATGATGGACGGCATTAAGCAGAGTACGGTCAAAATATTGTCAACGATGGGCAGCTTCCAGCTAACCGAAGCAAACCTCTACGTTCTGGTGCTCAAGCTGTTTGGCACCGTTGTGCTGCTGTTGGCGCCACTTGTCGTAACAATTGTAGCCACTGCTGTACTCTCAAGCCTGGTTCAGGACAACGGCAGATTCGAGTTTCGAACGTCACGTCTGAAAGTAAATTTCGACAAGCTCAATCCCCTGAATGGCTTCAAACGGCTGTTTAACAAAGACGCTCTCGTTGAGATGCTGAAATCGCTGCTCAAGCTGTCGGTTGTTGGCTGGATCGCCTATGGGGTGCTGCGGGACGAAATGCAGAATATCACGTTTCTGGCAGAAGCCGATATTCAGACAATATTTGATTTCGTGGGTCATGTTGCATTCAAGATTGTCACCCATACCTGCGGCATTATGATCGTTCTCGGCCTGCTCGACATGCTCTATGTCAAGTGGCGCCATGTGGAAAATCTCAAAATGACCAAACAGGAGGTTAAGGACGAGCATAAGGAGTCCGAAGGTAACCCTGAGACAAAGGCAAAGATAAAGAAGATGCAATTTCAGATGGCCCGCCGCCGGATGACCAAAATCATCCCGCTGGCTGATGTCATCATCACCAACCCGACCCACTTTGCCGTTGCACTCAAATATGACCGGCAGAAGATGGCTGCGCCGGTTGTCCTCGCCAAAGGGATGGATATCATGGCCGAGGCGATCAAGAAGATCGCCCGAGAGCACAGTATTACCCTGGTGGAAAACCGTTTCCTGGCCCGCGAACTGTATGACCAGGTCAAAGAGAACGAACCGATTCCGGAAGCGCTCTATGCAGCTGTTGCAGAGGTACTGGCGTATGTCTATAAATTAAAGGGAAAGGTGTAATATTTATTCAGATCATGAATGACAGGATAGTGCAGCAATAGTAATAGAAGAGGTGGCTGTTCTACCCAGTGTGCAAAAGACGGAAATTGTATTTGTACGACAATCCTTTTGACTCGTTATGTACTGCGTGATACTTTGTAGATTATTTTACAGTGGGGGATCCCAATGAGTATTGTTGTTGTCGGAACCGTGGCATTTGACACCGTTGAAACTCCCTTCGGGAGGGGAGAAAATGTCCTTGGCGGGTCAGCCACCTACTTTTCTACTTCGGCCAGTTTCTTTACTGAGGTATCGCTTGTAGCGGTTGTCGGAGAAGATTTTCCGGAAGAGCATGTCGCTTTTTTGCAAAGCCGAAACGTCGATACTACCGGTTTGAAACGCATTCCCGGAAAGACGTTTCATTGGAGCGGTCGCTACGGATATGACCTGAATGAAGCCCAGACTCTTGATACCCAGCTTAATGTCCTCATGGATTTTCACCCGGAGTTGCCGGAATCATACCGTGATGCGGAGTATCTCTTCCTGGCCAATATTGACCCCGACCTGCAGATGAATGTGCTGGAGCAAGTTCGTAAACCAAAACTCGTTGCGTGTGATACGATGAACTTTTGGATTTCCTCCAAGCCGGATGCTCTGAAGAACGTACTTCAGAAGGTTGACGTTGTCATAATCAACGAAGGTGAAGCACGGCAGTTCACCGGAGAAGTGAATCTGGTCAAAGCTGCCCGCCAAATTATAGCACTTGGCTGCAAGCGACTGGTTGTCAAGAGGGGAGAGTACGGGGTGTTGATGTTTACCGCCGAGACTGTTTTTGCTGCGCCGGCTTATCCGCTGGAGGAGGTGTTCGACCCGACCGGTGCTGGAGACACTTTTGCCGGAGGCTTTATGGGGTATCTGGCAAATACCGGGGATCATTCAGAAGAGGGGCTTCGTCAAGCAATTATCTTCGGCAGCGTCATGGCTTCTTTCAATGTTGAGGATTTCAGTCTTAACCGTATGAAACGGCTCGAGTACAAAGAGATACAAGCCCGCTTCAGTACCTTCAAGGCACTGACAAGCTTCAAAAATATATGATGAAAACTGTTTTCAACTCCATAGGTGCACTGCTTTTGCTGCTGACCGTTTCCGGGTGTGTATCCGGTCGGGGCGGAGGTAAATCCATACCAAATCCGGCTTCTTACCACTATCAAATGGGACTTTCCTATCTGGGAGAAAATAATTTTACTTCAGCGTTATTTGAGCTGACCGAGGCCGAGAAACTTGATCCTGACAATCCGGATGTCCTCTATAATCTCGGCAAAGCGTTTATCGGGAAAAAGCGTCCTGACCTTGCTGAAGCAAAGCTTTTGAAAGCCATCAATTTGAAACCAAACTTCTCTATTGCCCGCAATGACCTTGGGGTTGCCTACCTTGACCTGAAGCGGTGGGACAGCGCCATCCAGCAGTTCAAAATTGTAAAGGACGATCTTTTTTACGACAACAATACAAACGCTTCCATTAATCTTGGTTTGGCCTATTTGGGGAAAGGTAATTATCCGAAGGCATTGGAGGAACTGCAGGCCGTCGAGGCCATGAATCCCCTTAATCCGATTATCCGGGTTTCTCTGGGGAGAGTCTGGTTTGCCATGGATAAGAGCGAACGAGCTATTGCTGAATATACCAAGGCGCTTGAGATTTATCATGATTACGGCGCGGCACACTATTTTATGGGCCAGGCACAGCTTAAGATGAACAATATTGATGCTGCACGTGCCTCATTCAAAGAGGCTGCACGGCTTATCCCTTACAGTGAACTGGGCCGCGCTGCACTTGACTATCTGGATCTTGTCAAGTGAGTAAGGCCAAAGTGTCAAATGCAGTTTCCTCTTCACCGGAGGCCTCTGGCGGTTCGCCGGGGGCGATTCTCCGCCGTTGCCGGGAATTTCACGGGTTTACGCTGGAAGAAGCTTCGGAAACTACCAAAATAGGTATTTTTTATTTGAAAGCTCTTGAAGATGACCAGATTGACAAATTTGCCAATCAGGCGTACCTCAAGGGCTTTCTTCGTATATATGCCGCCTATCTCGGCCTGAATTCTGATGATATAGCACGGATGTATGACAAACTTTTCGGAATTCCAGATGAAAAGTCCGATTCAGGTCAAGCGCCTGTTATTTCTCGCCGCCGACCGCGCCGGTTTATATCTCTTAAAAAACTACTGCTCCCCGCACTGTTACTGACAGTTATTCTGATTACTGCGACTTTCTTCAGGGAGTCTCCGCCCCCTCTTGTTCGTCAGCCGCAACCTGCTGCGGTCCCGGCCCCTCCTCGGCAACTTGCTGCAGTCCAGGCGGTGCAAAGCTCTGTACGGATTAAGAAAAAAGAAACGGACGTTATTCCACTGCCGCTGCCTAAGGCTGAGAAGCCTCCAGTCGCATTGCCTGACGTTGAAAAGGCAGTGAAATCGATACAGCCGGTAGTTGCTCCCAAAGGGTTTGTATTGAAAATAAAAGTTACCCAAAACGGCACATTGACCTCAACGGTTGACGGATCCGGTCCGCAAGAATATGATCTTACGGTCGGAGATGTAATCGAGTGGAAAGCAGAAAAAAATATCACACTGGATTTGAGTGATGCCGGTGGAGTTGACGTGGAATTGAACGGCAAGCCGTACAAAGCGCTCGGACCTCCTGGGCAACCAGCATATGTGGAACTTGATGCTGATGGAATCAAACAGTAATTTAAAAATATTTCATGCTCTGCTGTCCGCTGAGCAAACAAAAAATGAAATTCAGGGTCTTGACAGTCCGCTGCTCAATGCTAGACTTCCTGTACTTCGAACCATGCAGGAGAACTTCTGTGGGACAGGAACATAAGAGAATACTGGTTGTTGATGATGAGGAAAACGCCCGCGTGGCACTTTCGAAGATTCTTACCCATGATGGTTATGATGTCTCCTCAGCCAGGAACGGAGTTGAGGCACTCAATTATCTCCGCAGTAAAGATGTCGAGTTGATCATCACGGATCTAAATATGCCGGAGATGAATGGATTGATGTTTTTGCGCGAACTCAACCGCAGTCATCCTTCCAGTAATGTTATCATGATTACCGCTTACGGCGAAGTGGAGTCGTATCTTGAAGCGATGACTCTGGGTGCTTTTGAATACATTAACAAGCCGGTTAAATATGATGATCTTAAAAAAGTCATCGACAAGATTTTTAAAAATGATTGAAAAACTGCACTATTTAACAGGAGGAACTCTATGAAACCGTTTACAAAGATTTTAACTGCTATCGATTTTTCAGAAAATTCTGAATGTGCTTTCGACTATGCCCTGACATTGGCATCTCAGTTTAATGCTGAACTCACGATTATCCACGTTATCAATGAGCCGGTTGATTTACGCGGTTTCTACGTACCTCATATTTCTTTTGAGCAGTTGGAAAAAGAGATCGAAGATAGTGCTGTCAAGATGATGGAAGCATTCTGCAGTTCAAAGTTAGGGACATTCTCAAATTACAAAACATCAATCGTGACCGGCATCCCTTACGATGAAATCACGGCAACTGCCGCCAAAATGGATGCATCTCTGATCGTGCTCGGTACGCATGGCAGAACCGGACTTGACCGCATACTATTTGGCAGCACCGCAGAACGAGTTGTGCGCTCTTCCCAGTGTCCCGTTCTGACGGTAAGACTCCCGGCCGTCTAAAAATAGTGCCTCAATACATTCTTTCTTTTTACGGTTGGGGTGTGTACTATACCCCGGTTGTTGATATCCAATTTGTTAGTGCGTGCCGTTATGACTCAATCAGCCAGAAAAGTTCTTATTATCGATGATGATCCGTTTTTTTTGAAAGTCCTGACCGATAATTTCAGCGACAATGGCTTTACCGTAATCAATGCCAATGACGGTATTGAAGGGGTAAAGGCATATCTTGAAACGCTCCCCGATGTTGTCATTTCCGATCTGGTTATGCCACGTATGGGAGGTGTCAGCACCTGCATGGAGATCAGTCGGCTGGCTGGTGATAGTCCCCCTGTTATTGTGCTCTTGACATCGATGTTTCAGGAAACACCCCATGAGCATGATGCCGCTGAAATGGGTGCCAAAATTCACATCCCCAAGTCCACCCGCCCGGTGGATATAGTCATTATCGTCGAGCAGCTTCTGGAGCGCGGAAAGTACCTGAAGAACTGACGGCATGCCTTATATCTATCGAAACCTTTTTCTTGCTCCCCATGAATCTGAAGAGACTCTGCCTGCAGTACTGGCCGGGAAACTTTCCATTTCGCCCCTATCGTTGCACAATATCTGCATCATTCGTAAAGGGATTGACGCCCGAAAAAAACCACACATAAAAGTGGTCTACACGCTCTCCTTTTCTGTCGATGCTGCGACCAAATTGCATGTCGGTGCTGATCCGGCGCTGGAATGGCAAGACGAAAAAGCGGTCCCGGATCTGGCGCCGGTTCAGTCGTCCGCGCGCATTGTCATTGTCGGAAGCGGGCCGGCCGGCCTCTTTGCTGCACTGCGTCTGGCGGAGTATGGATTGAAGGCGGTGATCATCGAGCGTGGAGAACCTGTGGAACAACGCGCGTTGTCCGTGCAACGCTTCTGGAAAGACGGGGTGCTTGACCCTGAATCCAATGTCCAATTCGGTGAAGGTGGGGCCGGAACTTTTTCCGACGGCAAGCTGACGTGCCGCTCCAAGGATCAGATGGTTCCGTGGGTGCTGGATCGATTAGCCGCTTTTGGTGCCCAGCCTGAGGTTTGCTATCTGGCCAAGCCACACATTGGCACAGACCGGTTGAGGGCGGTAGTCAGTTCAATCCGGCGGAGCCTTCTTGAGAAAGGTTTTTCCGTCCGTTTTGGGTGCCGTATGACTGACATGAACATCATTAATGGCCAGATTAAAGCAGTGACTCTGAATGGCATGGAAGAAATTCCGTGTGATCATTTGATTCTGGCCAGCGGGCATAGCGCACGGGATACGTATGAGCTCTTGGAACAACTGAATGTGCCGTTGCAGCGTAAACCATTTGCAATGGGCCTCAGGGTTGAACATCCACAGGAACTGATAAACAGAATCCAGTATGGCATCCAGAAACCGCCAAATCTGCCGGCGGCTGACTATGCTGTGGCCTGGAACAACAGCTCCACCGGGCGTAGCGCCTATTCCTTCTGCATGTGCCCGGGAGGGGTGGTGGTTGGTGGAGCATCAGAGGCGGGAGGAGTCGTTACCAACGGTATGAGCGGCCAGTTGCGCAATTCTCCGTACGCTAACAGTGCCCTGGTGGTCAATGTCAGGGAAGAAGACTTTGACGGCCCCGGTCCTCTGGCAGGGGTACGTCTCCAGCGCAGATGGGAGCAACGGGCATTTGAACGTGGTGGCGGGGGATACCGCGCACCAGCTCAGAACATGCTCGATTTTTTACGTCTTCCGGGGAAAGGGGCTGCACGGACGAGCTATCGTCCCGGTATTGCCGAGACGGAGCTTGATTCTGTGCTGCCACCTTTTATTATTGATACATTACGGGAAGGGATAATTGATTTTGGACGAAAGCTGAGGGGATTTATAACCTCCGAGGCGACCCTGATCGGCATCGAGTCCCGCACGTCATCTCCGGTGCGCATCCTGCGCGACAGCAATTTTGAATCTGTCGGCGTCAAAGGGTTGTACCCTGCCGGTGAAGGCGCCGGATACGCCGGAGGAATCATGAGTTCCGCCGTGGATGGTATCAAAGTCGCCGATTGTATTGCAGCGCGGCTGAAATAACTACCGTTTCACCTCATGGGGAATATTCAGTTTCAAATCGAGTGCCTGCACGACACCCAGCGTTGAAAGCGGCTGGTCAAACTTCGCCGCATCACCGATAACCACCACTTTGAGCGCTTCCGGGTGCAAGTATTTACGTGCCGCGTTCAATATATCTGTTTTTGTTACTTTGCCAATGTTGTCACGATACTGTTCAAGGTAGCCGTCAGGGTAGCCATAATATTCGAGCCGGGCACGCTGGTCAACTATCGAAGCCGGGCTGGTAAAGGCGAATATGAACGAGTTGATGATGTATTCCCGGGCGGCATTCAGTTCTCCGTCACTGACCGGCTCTGTCGTCAGTTTGGCAATTATTTTTTTCATCAGGTCGATCGACTTGATTGTGGACCCGGCCTTGGTTTCCGTTTCGGCGATAAAGCTGCCGGTGAAACGGCGACCGATGTCGAAGTGACTGCCGACATTGTAAGCCAGGCCCTGATTGGTGCGAATTTCCATCATCAGCCGTGAGGTAAAGCTCCCCCCAAGAATATAGTCAAGAAGGCGCACGGCATAAATATCGGGAGAATCTTTGGTTAATCCCAGATGTCCCATGCGAATAACCGTCTGATTGACGTCCTTTTTTCCATAGAGAACTTCGCTCTTATACAGACCGTGCGGCTGGGATATCTTCGGCAAAACCAAAACAGTACGTCCTTTTTCCGGTTTAAAGATCGCATTCAGTTCTTTTAGTAGCGCTGTCTGATCAAAGTCGCCTGATACCGAGAGGATCATATTGTCAGTCCGGAAATAGCGATGATGAAAATCAACGAGATCCTGGCGGGAGATAGCGTTGATTGATGCAAATGTCGCGATTTCTCCCAGTGGATGACCCGCATATATGGCCCGATTGATCTCCCGGTCGGCAATTTCCTTGGGGTCGTCATTTTGACGCCGCACACTTTCAATCATTTGTCTGCGGGCAATTTCAACCCGTTTATCGTTGAAATCAGGGCGTAGAAGGACATCGCTAAAAATTTGCAGCGTACGGTTGAAATTTTTTTTCAGTGTCGTGAGAGAGACCGTTCCCATATCGCTGCCGATTCTGCTCTCGACAGCCGACGCCATGAATTCCAGTTCGTCATCTATCTGTTCCGGCGCCATGCCACCTGCGCCACCACTGCGCATAACACTCCCTGCCATGCCGGACAGTCCGGATTTTTCGGCAGGTTCATAGACTGACCCGGCCCGTACCATGGCGGTTACATTGATAATCGGGAGTTCGGTGTCGCGCAGCAGATACACCGGCATACCGCACTCCAGCACCACCCGTTCCGCTGTGGGAATCTGAAAGTGCAATGCGGGAAATTTCATGGTTCGAGGGTTTGCCAGAGGTTGTTCCGCAGCGCAAGCCGGCGCGATTAACGTGAAGATGAAACAGATGGAAATAATGAGTTGTCTCATTTGGCACCGTCCTTTTTTGTGATAAATCCGACGGTACGGTTCTCACGGGTGAAGTAGGTGGCGGCCACCCGCATGATATCAGCGGGAGTGACCGTGGCTATTTTACCGCGATGTTTGATCATATAACGCCAGCTGCCGGTTGTCGCTTCATACTCGGTCAGGTTACGTGCGAGTCCGCCGTTGGTACCCATCCTGCGTGCCTCTTCGTACTCAATTTTATTAAGGATACGTTGCAGATCACGTTCGGAAACCGGCGTCGTTTTCAGCAGGTCCAGTTCGGTCAGAATACCCTCTTCAACCTCTTTTACCGTATGAGGTGCACGTGGATTGGCGCTTACAACGAACAGGCTTGGATAACGGTGTCCCGGAGCATCAAATGCCCCGATATCGGAGACGATCTGTTTTTCAATTACCAGTTTTTTATATAAGCGTGAGGTCCGGCCATCACTCAGAATCATGCTTATTACGTCAAAAACATAGTCATCCGGAGTGCCGATAGCAGGTTTGTGAAACCCTATCATCAAGGTTGGTTCCGCATCGGCTATCAATTCTATACTCCGTTCCCCCGACTGACTCGGCTCAACGGCGGTGACCGGCGGCAGCTCTTTTCCCGGTTTGATCGCTCCAAAATATCGCTCAACCATGGTAATCGTCTTTTTGGAGTCAATATCTCCGACAATGGCAACGATGGCATTATTCGGTGCATAGTAGTTGTGAAAAAACCGTTCGGCCTTGGTGCGGGTCAGATTCTCAATGTCGGTTTTCCAGCCGATTGTCGGATGGCCGTAAGGGTGAGTCAGGAAGCTGGAGGCCACAAACGTTTCCCATAGCTTGCTCTCCGGGTCAGCATCATAGGATCGGCGCCGCTCCTCCATCACTACCGAACGCTCGGAGTAGAACTCTCTGAGGACCGCATGCTGCAGGCGGTCTGATTCGATTGCTGCCCACAGTTCAAGTTTGTTGGCCGGCAGGCTGATCATATATGTGGTGCCGTCGCGGCTGGTATAGGCGTTATAGCCGGTGCCCCCGTTCTTTGAATACAGTTCGAAGAATTCATCCTTGATTACAAATTTTGACGCAGCTGCTTCCAAAGTGGTCAGCTGCTTCTCAAGCAGCGCAATCTTTCCGTCATTACCTTTTTCACTCTTTGCTTTCTCGGCTGTTAACGCGAGGGCAACGTCCTCGATCTTATCAAGGATCGGTTTTTCAGCGGCATAATTTGTAGTCCCGAGCGTGGTCGTCCCCTTGAAAAGCATATGCTCCAGCATATGGGCGATCCCGCGTTCATCGCTCCGTTCATCGACGCTGCCAACCTTGAACCGGATCCAGGCCGAGACCGTTGGCGAGGTGTGTCGCTCAACCATCAGGAGTTTCATGCCATTTTTCAGGGTGTGCTCGACAACCTTCTCATCGAGAGTTGCAGCATATATCTGCGTAGAGCATGCTACCAAAAGCGTAATTACAAGCAGGATTCGCTTCATATTCCGTACTCCCTAAAATACCGAAAATTTAATGTACTTCCGTGGATTTTCCTTGAAATCTTTCACCAGCGCATCCAGATCATCGACCATTTTGTCCATTTTGTTATAGAGCGCTTTGTCGTTGACCAGCTTGCCCGCAGTCCCGTCACCCGCCTTGACTTTTACAGTCACATCTTCGATCGCTTTAACCGATGATTCAGCCCTGGTGAGGAGCGAAATGCCCTTGTCATAGAATTCCCGATCGTTCAGCAGCAGGCCAATTGTGCCCTCTTTAGACATGATTTTTTTATTCAGATCACGGACCTCATCGGCTGCCTGGTTACTCTTGTCAGCCAGAGCCGTTAGTTTCGTGTAGAGTGACTTGTCATAGATCAATTTATTAAGCGTCCCGTCAGAAGACTGGATGTCCTGCAAAGTACGGTCGGCACGGTTAAGAATGCTGATCAACTTGTTGTACGGCGCCGGATCGCGGTTGAGTTTGCCAAGAGTCCCGTCACCGTGGTTAATGGTGCCTACCAGATTTTTCATTTCAATAGTCAGGCGTGCAATATTGTTGTAAAGCGTCTCGTCCTTGTTAAGTTTACCCAGGGTCCCTTTCCCCTGATTGATATTGTCAATGATTCCGTTAACCTTATCAAAAACAGTGCCGGCCTTCTGTATGACATCATCCAGTATTACGGCAGGTGTCCCTTGGACTACGGTCGGGGGCGTGTCGGAATAATGTTTTGAGGGGAGAATGTCGACATACTTTTCCCCCATCAGCCCACGGGTCTTGATCGTTATTTTCGAATCAGGACCGATTTTCTTCAAAGCATCTTTATCAACCTCAATATCGATGCTGACCTCATTACTGTGCTTCGGATCGGCAAAAAGGATGTTGGTGACAAGACCGACGTCTACGCCGGCCAGCCACACCGGAGCACCGGCTTTCAGGCCGACAACATCGTTCATGACAATTCTCATGGCTCCTTTGGCGACAAACATTTTTGTTTTCTGCCCCATCAGCAGAACCCCGGCAGCAAAAATAATCAGCGCCAGAAGGATAAAAATACCTCCGCGTACCTGAGCCCAGCCGATCTGATTGCTTCGTTTCATGTTGATTCCACCTGTCCCTGTTGTTTTGCGCTGATGGGTTCGAATCTCATACGAACAACGACCTCTCTGTTGGGGATAGAAACTCGATCACTTCGGGAATGGTACTGCACCTCATCTCCTCTTCACTCCCTTCAAACAACATCTGGGCGTCATGCAGAAAGGTGAAACGCTGAGACGTAGCAAATGCGGTTGCCAGATCATGAGTGACCATCAGGGTGGTTTTTCCTTCGGCCTGCAGACGTTGCATCAGATTGCAAATATTATAGACTCCTATCGGATCAAGTCCGGTGGTCGGTTCGTCAAAGAAAATGTAATCAGGGTCTGCTGCCAGAGCGCGGGCGATAGCAACACGTTTCTTCATGCCGCCTGACAGTTCAGCCGGGTACAGATCAAGAGCCGCTTCCACTCCGACAAAGCCGAGTTTTTCAAGCACGATCTTCGATATTTCAGCTTGAGAAAGATGCCCCTCCTCGAACAGGCGATAGCCGACATTCTCGCCGACTGTCATTGAATCAAAAAGCGCCCCTCCCTGAAAAACAATCGCGATTTGCTTGCGCTGCTGCATGAAGCCAGATTCAGGCAACCCAGTGATGCAAAGATTACCGATGGAAACCGTGCCGGAATTGGGTTCGAGAAGGCCGAGCAGTAACTTGAGAATGGTCGTTTTTCCGGCGCCGCTGATGCCCAAAATAGTGCGGTTGACGCCTCGATCCAGTTGAAAGTCAAAATTCTCCAGGATCCTGCGTCCTCCAACGGAATAACATAATTTTTCCATGCGGATTGAATCGTTGGAGATCATTGCTCTCTCATGCCTCCCGCCATTCCACCCATGGCCAGCATAATATGCCACTCATACTCCGTTACCGGTTGAATCGAAAGGCGGCTGCGCTTGACCAGCAGCATGTCCGTCAACAGGGGGTTCTGTTTGATGCTCTCCAGGGTCACAATTTTTTTCAGTGGCGCAACATAGCGCAGATCAACCATATACCAGATCGGATTGTCAGGGGAAGCTTTGGGATCGAAGTGCTCGGCGTTCGGATTCAGAGCGGTTGTATCAGGGTAGCCGTCCCGTACGACTTCTGCCAGGCCGACCACAGCAGGTTCTGGGATGTTGCTGTGATAGAACAGTACCTGATCACCGATCCTGACCTGGTCACGTAGGAAATTGCGGGCCTGGAAGTTGCGCACTCCATCCCACGGTTCCGTCATAGTGAGACGTTTTTTCAGGTCATCAAAGGAAAAACAGCCCGGTTCGGTTTTAAACAGCCAATGCGCCATGTTATCCTCTGAAAACGACAAAAATTTTTGCTATGAAGAAATCGCAGATGAGGATCAGAACCGAAGAAAGCACAACGGCCTTCTTTGCTGCTGCGCCGACTCCCTCTGCCCCCCCCTTGGTATTAAGGCCAACGTAACATCCGGTAATGGCAATAATTCCGCCGAACACCGCCGGTTTCACCACACCCTCGATCAGGTCCTGGAAAACCATGAACTGGGGCAGCCCGCTGATGTACATGAGCGGATTGATCTGATAGCCGGCCGACATGATATAGCCGCCAAAGATAGAAACCATATCGGTCACGATCGTCAGAAGCGGCAAAGCCAGCAGCATGGCTTTGAGACGCGGTCCGACCAGGCGCTTGATAATATCGGTACCTTCCACCCGCATCGCATCAACCTGCTCAGTCACCACCATTGTTCCCAATTCTGCGGTGATGGCCGATCCGACGCGACCTGCCACCATCAGCGAAGCCAGAACCGGGCCAAGTTCCTTGATCATCGTCACGGCCACCATGCCGCCGACATAGCTGGTTGCTGCAAATGGCTTGAGCTGGATCAGTGACTGCAACGCCATGACCATGCCGGAGAAAAGACCGGTCAGGATGCAAATGAACAGGGACGCAAATCCCAATTTATCAAACTGGATGGCGAACTCGCGGTAGTAGAAGGGGCGTTGGAAAATTCGTACAAAAGTACGCCCCGCAAGAGTGAAATAATTTTGCAGCTCGTAAAAAAAAGACAGCAGAATTTTGTCAATAGCCGCAGCAGTCATATCCGGCTAGAGCGCCGCAGCCAACGCTTCAGCGGCTTCCTGTACGAAGATGAATTGCAGTTCGTTGCGGACGTTTTCCGGGATGTCGTCCAGATCGTCACGGTTGCGTTCCGGAACGATGATGGTGGAGACGCCTGCCCGATGCGCTGCCAGGACCTTTTCCTTCAGGCCGCCGATCGCCAGAACCCGACCGGTCAGTGTTATTTCTCCTGTCATTGCGACATTGCGGCGTGCCGGCTTTCCGGTCAACAGCGATACCAACGCAGTGACCATGGTGACTCCAGCTGAAGGGCCGTCTTTTGGAATGGCGCCGGAAGGAACATGAATGTGTATGGTGCGATTTTCAAAAGCATCCGGCAGGATGCCGAATGTGTCGGCATGTGCTTCAATGTAGGAGAGCGCCGCTCGGGCCGACTCCTTCATGACGTCGCCAAGGGATCCGGTCAGGATCAGTTCTGCCTTACCCGGCATGGAGGTAGCTTCAACGAAGAGGATATCCCCTCCGGTTTCCGTCCAGGCCAGTCCGGTTACGACGCCGATACGGTCGTTCTCGGCTGCAACTTCGTTATGAAACTTTTTCGGTCCGAGCAGCTCTGCTACAATCTCCGGGGTGATGCCGTCGCGTGTAGCCTTGTTCTGGGTGATTTCTTTGGCCACCTTGCGGCAGATTGAAGCAATCGTGCGCTGCAAACCTCGGACGCCGGCCTCACGGGTATAGTCACTGATAACTTTCTGCAGTGCTTCGTCGCTGAAGGTGAGCCCGCGACCAGACAGGCCGTTGTCTTCCAATTGGCGCTCGACAATAAAGTTCTTTGCAATCTGCAGTTTTTCCAGGCTGCTGTAGCCGGCAAGACGAATGACCTCCATGCGATCCTTGAGCGGGCCGGGTATCGGGTCGAGCTGGTTGGCTGTGGTAATGAACATCACTTTCGACAGGTCAAACGGGACGTCAAGGTAGTGGTCATTGAAGCTGAAGTTCTGTTCCGGGTCCAGCACTTCTAAAAGGGCGCTTGCCGGGTCACCACGGAAATCATTGCCGAGCTTGTCGATTTCATCCAGCATAAAGATCGGATTGTTAACGCCGCAGCGATAAAGCTCCTTGATAATGCGGCCCGGCAGTGCGCCGATATAGGTGCGTCGGTGACCGCGGATTTCGGCCTCATCCCTGACGCCCCCCAGTGAAATACGCACAAATTTCCGCCCCATCGAGCGGGCAATCGACTTGCCCAGAGAGGTTTTACCGACTCCCGGCGGGCCGACGAAACAGAGTACCGGCCCCTTCATGTTGTCTTTAAGTGACCGCACCGCCAGAAATTCCAGGATGCGCTCTTTGACCTTTTTCAGATTGTAATGATCTTCGTTGAGAATCTCCTCAGCCCGCACCATGTCAAGGCTGTCAGCCGTACTTGTATTCCACGGCATGCCGGCAAGGTAGTCAAGGTAGGTTCGTGCTACGTTGTATTCAGGGGAAGCCTGGTTGACTCGCTCAAGGCGCTTCAGCTCCTTGTCGGCAATTTTCTTGATATCTTCGGGAAGTCCGGCCTCATCAATTTTCCGGCGCAGTTCGTTCATATCCGCCGAACGGGGGTCTTCTTCACCCAACTCTTCCTGAATATGCTTCATCTGTTCGCGCAGGATATATTCCTTCTGATTTTTGCCGACCCGCTTGGTGACTTCACCGGCCACCTCGTTCTTGATCTGCATCCGCTGCACTTCGTTGGTAAGATGCATGTAAACTTTTTTCAGCCGCTCCAGAGGATCAGTCGTTTCCAGCAGCTCCTGCAGGTCAATCGGCGGTAGATTGACATACAACGCCACCAGATCGGACAGGCGAGCCGGGTTATCGATATAATCGATCATTTTCATGACATCGTCAGGGAGCGGTTTTCCGTGTGAAAGTGCTATTTTCAGCAGTGCGTTCAAGCTCTGGACTAGTGCTTCCGATACGAGGTCTTTTTCAACAAACTCCCTCACAATTTCACAATGAGCCAATGTCAGCGCCCCATCGGGTTCGGTATCAAGAATCCTCAGGCGCGTGACACCTTCCAGTGAAATCTTGTAGCGGCCGTCATCCATCCTTTTAATCTGGTTAACTTTACAAAGCGTACCGATTTCGCATCTACCGCCCGGAAGCTCACTGTCAGGGTCATCCGGTCGCTCAAAGGTGAACACGACATATTTTTCATAGTTGTCCGCTGCGCGGAAAACGTCCGCATCCCTATCGCTGACGTACAAAGGAAACAGCATATACGGAAAAACCACGGCCTCTTTTTGGGAGTAAAGCGGTAACTTAGAGGGTATTTCGATAATGGTGTGCGGCATCTGTCTGGTATTCCTTTTCGTAAGTTATAAGGAGTTTTCGGTGCATTTTGCATACAGGGTGCACGCGTACACACTAATGTGTTTGTACGGCAGCATGCTGAATACTAACATACTTCAGGGTACAAGCAAAGACTCAGGCAGGTTTTCCGGTTCGAACGGCAGTTTCTGCCATTCCCTGTGGCCATGCCAGTGCCAAAAGCCGGTGTAACGCAGCAGTACACAGAGTATTTTGCCATCTGCAGCGGAGATTGCAACCTAAATCACGCCATTCAAATTTCATGCTTGACAAGATTTGAAATAGTATTAAGATAAAAACTATCCTGTTAGGAACTAAATATACCACCGAAAGGAGACCCTGCCCATGTGGACTTCAAGATTTAGAATTCGTCCGGTTTCCCACTGTAAAGAGGGTTGCCCTAGTTAGCCCGCCACCGACCGGTCGCGGGCGCTCAGAAAAGAAGTCCCTCTGTCGCAAGGCAGGGGGCTTTTTTTTTGTCGTGCCGGTTGTTATCTGCTATGATGGCTGGCAACACACTTACTTTACTTATGGCATATCGAGAACTGTACATGAAAAAATATCTTGTCATGGCGTCTGTTTTTATCCTTGTAGTCGGCATTGCCGGCTATTTCTTCTATGGGCGAACACCTGACATCAGGTATAAAACCGCTAAAATTGAGCGTGGTACGATTATTTCTACGGTTGCTGCTACCGGCAATCTTTCTGCGGTAACCACTGTACAAGTCGGTACCCAGGTCTCCGGCACGATCCAGAAACTCTATGCGGATTTCAACTCGCGGGTCAAAAAAGGGCAGGCTATTGCTGAAATAGATCCGTCTCTGTTCAATGCTTCAGTCGAGCAGTCCCAAGGTAATTATCTCAGTGCCGAGGCTAACCTGCAAAAAGCCAAAGTCACCGTGGCGGATGCCGCGCGAACCTTTAACCGCAACAGACAACTTTTGGCCGATGGAATAATCTCACAGGGAGACTTCGATGTAGCCGAGACGGCCCTGCTGTCTTCCAAGGCAGCTGTCAAGGCGGCTGAAGGAGCGCTCTCCCAGACCAGAGGCTCACTGATGCAAGCTAAAACCAATCTGCGCTACTCAATCATCCGCTCGCCGGTTGACGGCGTAGTCATTTCCCGTGCGGTAGACGTTGGCCAGACTGTTGCTGCATCATTTCAGACTCCGACCTTATTCACTATTGCCCAGGATCTGACCAAAATGCAGATTGAAGTCAGTGTTGACGAGGCAGACATCAGCCGCATCAAGCTTCACCAGAATACCAGCTTCACGGTTGACTCCTATCCGGAACTGACTTTCCGCGGCGAAATCGTCCAGATCCGTAGTGCCCCGGTAATTACCCAGAATGTGGTCACATATGTCGTGGTTGTCAACGTCGATAATAGCGATCTGAAGCTGATGCCGGGCATGACGGCTAACGTCTCGGTTGAAGTGGCAAAAAAGGACGATGTGCTTAAGCTGCCGCCCGCCGCCCTGCGTTTTAAGCCGAAATCAATAGTGAATGACGCAAAAGAGAAAGGTACGGTTAGCCCGGCTCAGCACTCTGCGGGTGGAGGCGGCTCACATGGTGGCGGCAAAACCGGTCCCGGTAAAGGCACGGACAGGGGGCAGGTAGTGTACCTGCTCAAAGAAGGCAAGCCTGTCGCAACACCGGTAAAAACCGGAATTGCAAACAACAGCAGCATTGAACTGGTGGAGGGCACCATCAAGGAAGGTGATGACGTTATTGTCGATCAGATCGGTGGCGAGACAAAGAAAAAGGCGGGAGCTGGCGGTTCACCCATGGGGCATCGCTTTTAAATGAACAGCGTCATTTCTTTATCCGATATACACCGGGTTTTCATCATGGGAGACCAGACATTCGAGGCTCTTAAAGGAGTTTCCTTTGACATTGCCGCGGGTGAATTTGTCGCTATTATGGGGGCCTCCGGCAGTGGCAAATCAACCAGCATGAATATTCTGGGTTGCCTGGATCGCCCCACCTCTGGCTGTTATCTTCTTGATGGCGTGGATGTGGGGAAGATGACGACCGACCAATTGGCAGGCATCCGTAACAAAAAACTCGGGTTTGTGTTCCAGGGATTCAATCTGCTGGCCCGTACTCCGGCGATAGAAAACGTTGAACTGCCATTGGTGTACGCCGGCCTTCATTCTAAAGAACGGCGGCAAAAAGCCCTGATTGCGATGGAACAGGTCGGCTTGGCCGGTAAGGAAAACAATCACCCCAGCCAGCTCTCCGGCGGCCAGCAGCAACGGGTCGCCATCGCTCGCGCCCTGGTCAACAATCCCGCTGTAATTTTAGCGGATGAGCCGACAGGAAATCTGGACAGCAGCACTACCGAAGAAATCATGGGGCTTTTTACGGATCTCAACCGTCAGGGTATAACAATCATCATGGTCACTCACGAGCATGATGTCGCGGCTTATGCAGGGCGGCAGATCACTTTCAAAGATGGATTGATTATCGCTGATACGAAGAAGTAAACACTTGTCAGAAATAATGTACCGCTAAGGATTAATTATATGCATCAAGTCGAACAGCAGTTCTTCAACGATCTTGAAAAAAAACTCTGGACCTCTGCAAATAAACTACTGCCGTCGTTGGATGCGGCGGTTTACAAGCATGTCATCCTGGGATTGGTATTTCTCAAATATGTGAGCGATGCCTTCGAGGAACGGCAGGAAGAACTGCGCATCCAGTTTACGACTGAAGGCAGCGATTACTTCATTGATGCGACAGATTACGGCATTGGCTATGAACAAGCTTTTGCCGACGAGCTAGAAGTTCGTGATTACTATATTGAGAAGAATGTCTTCTGGGTGCCGGTAGAGGCACGCTGGCAGATGCTGCGTGACTGCGCCAAATTGGCGTTGGGAGTTGAACTCCCTTGGACAACCGGCGAAGGTAAGCCTGAGAAAATGCGCTCCGCCGGTTGGCTGATTGATAATGCCATGGAGGCGATTGAGCGGGAAAATCCCAAACTAAAGAACATTCTTGATAAACGCTTCACTCAATTACAGATTGAGTCGCACAAACTTGGCGAATTAATTGATCTCTTCTCAAATGCCAACTTTCATGCCAAGGAGTTTAACGGCAAACCACTCAACCTCAAGAGTAAAGATATACTCGGTCATGTCTATGAGTACTTCCTTGGCGAATTCGCGCTGGCCGAAGGTAAAAAGGGTGGCCAGTATTATACCCCCAAAAGCATCGTCACATTGATTGTAGAAATGCTCCAGCCATTCAAGGGGCGGGTGTATGACCCTGCCATGGGTTCGGGAGGTTTCTTCGTCCAAAGCGAAGAATTCATCGAGGCCCACGCAACTGAGCGCCATTACCGGGCCGAAGAACAGAAAAAGAAGATCAGCGTCTATGGTCAGGAAAGCAACCCCACCACATGGCGGCTGGCGGCAATGAATATGGCTATAAGGGGTATCGACTTCAACTTTGGCAAAGGCCCCGCTGATTCCTTTCTCAATGACTTGCATCCTGACTTACGAGCCGATTTCGTGATGGCCAATCCACCATTCAACATGAAGGAATGGTGGAATGAAAAACTGACCGGTGATCCCCGCTGGAAGCATGGCATCCCACCGCAGGGGAACGCCAACTTCGCCTGGTTACAGCATATGCTTTATCATCTGGCTCCCAGCGGCAGTTTGGCCCTGCTCCTGGCCAATGGTTCCATGAGTTCCAACACCAACAATGAAGGGGAAATTCGCAAAGAGTTGATCGAGCGCGATCTTGTCGAGTGCATGGTGGCCCTTCCGGGGCAACTTTTCACCAACACCCAGATTCCGGCTTGTATCTGGTTTTTGACCAAGAATAAGGGAGAGCGTGAGAACGGGCTTAAATACGCCAATCGCAAGGGGCGTTTTCTCTTTATTGATGCGCGACAGCTGGGATATATGAAAGACCGCGTGCTCAGGGATTTCACACTGGATGACATCCACAAAATCACCCGTACATTTCACAACTGGCAGAAAAACGAAAGTTACGAGGACATTTCTGGCTTCTGCAAGTCCGCCACTCTCGAAAATATCCGCAAAAACAGCCATGTGCTGACCCCTGGGCGTTACGTCGGGGCGCTGGATGAAGTGGACGACGGGGAGCTGTTTGCGGAAAAGATGACGCGGCTGACGGTGCAGTTGAAAGGACAGTTTACACAGAGTACTGAGTTGGAAAAGCAGATAAAACAGGGTTTAGCGGGACTTGGCTATGCAATCTGAGCAGCATTTTCCATTCACAGAGCATCCGCTCGAAGGGTGGACCTACAAAAAACTCATTGACTGTACTAGCGATAGGACTCTTTCATACGGTATCGTGCAACCAGGAATCCATGTTGAAGGTGGAATCCCAATAATACGGGTCAACAATGTAAATAACGGCCAGCTTCGACTCGATGATGTAATGCAAGTTACGCCTGAGATAGAAAGCAAATACAAAAGAACACGCCTTGAAGGTGGTGAAGTTTTACTTACTTTAGTTGGTTCAACAGGCCAGAGCGTTGTTGTTCCGAAAGAATTGGCAGGCTGGAACATTGCTCGTGCCATCGCAGTAATTCGGCCCAAGCCTGAAATAGGAGCAAACTGGATAAATATTTGTCTTCAAACAAGGGAGGTTCAGCAGTTTCATGATGAGAGGGCAAACACAACCGTACAAAAGACGCTGAACCTTGGTGATGTAAGGGAATTACCAATACCCATTCCTCCGATTGAAGCCAAAAAGCAGATTGAAAACATTGCAATGGCGTTGACCAACAAGATCGCCATTAACCGCCAAATCAACCAGACTCTCGAACAGATGGTGCAGGCCATATTCAATTTTTGGTTTGTGGATTTCGAGCCAGTCCGCATCCGTAGCGGCGATCGCCCCGGTCTGACGCCGGAAATTATGGCGCTGTTCCCGGATGAACTGGTGGATTCGGAGCTGGGGAAGATTCCGAGGGGGTGGGAAGTAAGCGCAATCGGGGATGAAGTCACGGTATGCGGTGGAGGTACGCCCAGCACAGCTAATCCTGATTTTTGGGATGGTGATTTTGCCTGGATTACGCCGAAAGATCTCTCGAAACAACCGGATAAAGTACTGATTGACTCGGCAAGAACAATTTCTGCGGCTGGGGTAAATAAAATCAGCTCCGGGCAACTTCCCATAGGCACTGTATTGCTTTCTTCCCGCGCACCAATCGGCTATCTTACACTAACCATGATCCCCGTTTCGATAAACCAAGGTTTCATCGCAATGATTTGCAACAAGCGCCTGCCAAACGCCTATGTTCTGCAATGGACAACAGCGAGTCTTGATGCAATCAAGCAACGCGGCAGCGGTACAACCTTTGCCGAAATCAGCAAGACCAACTTTCGACAGATGCGTGTACTTGTACCGTGTGAAAAGGTACTCACAGCTTTTCAGGAAGCAGTTGAGCCGCTGTATGCAGAGATTACATCCAAGGTACGTGAATCCCGCACCCTCGCCACCCTCCGCGACACGCTGCTCCCTAAACTGCTGTCAGGGGAGTTGGCTGTGACGTTTGCAGAGGAGGCAGCATGATCGAAATCACCTCCCTTGAAGACCTCGCCCGACTGGCCGAATCCGTTGAAGTAGAATGCAAACTGGCGGCGGGACAGGATGGGCGAGGTAAATTACCAGACGATTTCTGGCCGACTTATAGCGCTTTTGCCAACACCCATGGCGGACTGGTTGTGCTGGGAGTAAAAGAAAAACAAAGCCGGTATGAGCTGCGAGGAGTACCGGATGCTGATCGGGTGATTGCCGACCTGTTCAATACTCTCAATAACCGGCAAAAGGTCAACGTCAATCTGTTGAATGATACCGATGTACGCAAGCTAGCGCTACCCGGCGGGGACATCATACTGCTGGAAATACCGCCAGCTGGCCGCAAACAAAAGCCGGTGTTTCTGAACGGTAATCCCTTCAACGGTAACACTTATCGCCGTTTGCACGAAGGTGATCGCCATTGCGATGACGAAACCGTCAAGCGCATGCTGGCTGAGCAGGTGGAAGATGTCCTGGATCAACGAATCTGTACTGGTTTTTCGCTGACTGATCTGGATATGGACAGCCTGAACGCTTATCGCAACATGCTTCGTGCCGAAAAACCGGGGCATCCATGGCTGGCACTGAATGATATGGACTTTTTGCGGATGCTTGGCGGCTGGCGTGAGGATCGCGCGACCGGTGAAAGTGGTATGACACTGGCTGGGTTACTGATGTTCGGTCAGTGGTCGTCGATTACCGAGGTGGCACCGCTCTATTTTGTTGATTATCAGGAACGTCCGGCAGATAGACAATCCGAGACCCGGTGGTTGGATCGTATCGTGCCTGATGGAACCTGGTCCGGCAATCTGTTTGATTTTTATCGTCGTGTGTCAAAAAAACTGATAGCAGACCTGAAAGTGCCGTTTGTGCTGAAGGGTGATGTGAGACAAGACGATACACCCATTCATCAGGCCTTGCGCGAGGCGCTCGTAAATGCGCTGGTGCATGCGAATTACAGTGATCGTGCCTCAATATTGGTAGTGAAAGAGCCTTCCGGGTTTCTGTTCCGAAATCCAGGGTTATTGCGTGTGCCTGCCGAACAAGCCATGCAGGGAGGTGCGAGTGATTGTCGCAACCGAACAATGCAACAGATGTTTTTGATGATTGGCCTTGGTGAAAGGGCTGGTTCAGGTTTGCCAAAGATTATTCATGGTTGGCAGAAGATCGGTCATTTCCTACAATTGCGGGATTCTTTTGAACCTTACGATCATTCCATTCTTGAGATGCGTTGGGGCACGAACCAAACCGGCCGAAACGGTGTAAATGACGGTGTAAATGACGGTGTAAATGACGGTGTAAATGACGACGGGCTTGATGAAAACGAGCGCAACCTGCTGGAACAGATACAGAGAAACAAGAGTATTACGCTTCGGGAACTTGCTGCTGTAAGTGGCAAGTCTCTCAGTTCGATTGAGCGAACAATTCGCAAGCTGAAGCTCAAACACCTGCGGCGTGTCGGTTCAGACAAAACGGGCTATTGGGAGGTGCTGTCATGCTGACTGAAAACCAGCTCGAAAACATCTGCCTTGAATGGTTTCGCGAAAACGGCTGGCAGTACGCCCATGGCCCGGACATCGCTCCGGATGGCGACAGCCCTGCCAGAGGTGACTATCGCCAGGTTGTGCTGCGTGAAAAACTGTTGTCCGCTTTGTCTCGAATCAATCCGCACATTCCGCCAGGCGCTCTTGAACAGGCCGCTCACGTTGCCATAGTTATCAATGAGCCGATGTTGATTCATAATAACCGCCAATTTCACAAATTACTGCGTGAAGGTATACCTGTTGAATATACAGTGGGTGAGGAGAAAAGAGCCGATCATGTCCAGTTGATCGACTTTGCCGACCCATCAAAGAATGAATTTCTGGTAGTAAATCAATTTACCATTACCGGCACCAGGCAACCACGCCGACCGGATATTGTTGTCTTTGTCAATGGACTGCCTTTGGCTGTAATTGAACTCAAAAGCCTGTCAGATGAAAACTCAGACATTTGGGACGCCTTCAACCAGTTGCAGACCTACAAGGAAGAAATTTCCGATCTCTTTGCTTTTAACGAAGCACTTATTGTCAGCGATGGCATTACCGCACGTGTCGGTTCGCTCACGTCAAATCAGGAGCGTTTTCTCCCCTGGCGGGCTATCAGCAATGAAGATGATCGTCCCAAGTTGCACTTTGAGCTGGAAACGGTGGTTAGGGGGTTTTTCGCACCAGAATTGTTCCTTGACTATATCCGTCACTTTATTCTGTTCGAGCAGGATGGAGACTCGGTAATCAAGAAAATTGCCGGTTATCACCAGTTTCATGCGGTGCGCGAGGCGGTACGTGCCACGGTAATTGCCGCTTCATCACCTGATAAGAATGTGCTGGAGGTCTCCGAGCCTCGGGCAACGTACGGCAAAGAGGTTCTGTCTGGATCGCGCAAGGCTGGCGTGGTGTGGCATACGCAGGGTTCTGGTAAGAGTATCACTATGGCCTGTTACGCCGGAAAACTATTGCAACAACCGGAGATGAAAAACCCAACGCTGGTAGTGGTAACCGACCGGAACGATCTGGACGGCCAGCTGTATGCAACCTTCTGTGGCGCTTCCGAGTTGCTGAAGCAAACCCCCGTACAAGCCAATAGCCGTGAAGAGTTGCGTAATATGCTGGCTTCGCGGCAGTCGGGCGGCATCATCTTTACTACGGTTCAGAAATTTGCATTACTGGAAGAGGAGGAGGCACACCCGCTTCTCTCTGGTCGTGAAAATGTGGTGGTAATCTCGGATGAAGCACATCGTAGTCAATATGGCCTAAATGCGCGCTTCAGCGAAAAGTCCGGCAAATTTATCTACGGTTATGCCAAGCATCTGCGCGACGCCCTGCCCAATGCCACTTTTATTGGTTTTACCGGTACTCCCATTGCGCTGGAGGCCAAAGACACCCGTGCCGTCTTTGGCGACTACGTCAGTATTTATGATATTCAGGATGCCGTGGATGATGGCGCGACCGTGCCGATCTATTACGAAAGTCGCTTGGCCAAACTGGATATTAACCAGGCGGAAATTGAGAAACTGAGCCAGGAAGTTGAAGAGGTTGTCGAAGATGAAGAGGATCTCGCAACACGGGAAAGAACCAAGGGCGACTGGGCAACGCTGGAGAAGCTTGTCGGTGCTGATCCCCGCATCAAGGAAGTTGCTAAAGATCTGGTGAAACACTTCGAGACCCGTACAGACACGCTTGACGGCAAGGGGATGATCGTCTGTATGAGCCGGGATATTTGCGCCAACCTTTATACTGCCATTACGGATATACGCCCTGAGTGGCATGATGCTGACCCGGAAAAGGGGGTTATCAAGATTGTAATGACCGGTTCGGCGGCTGATAAGGATCTGCTGCGCCCGCACATCTACACCAAGCAGGTTAAAAAACGGCTGGAAAAACGTTTTAAAGATCCCGGTGATGCGATGAAGTTGGTCATTGTTCGTGATATGTGGCTGACCGGTTTTGATGCTCCCTGCTGTCATACGATGTACGTGGACAAACCGATGAAGGGGCATAACCTGATGCAGGCGATTGCTCGCGTGAATCGTGTTTTCAAGAACAAGCCGGGTGGGCTGGTGGTTGATTATATCGGCATCGCCTATGAGCTGAAATCTGCCCTCAAAACGTATACCGATGCAAAAGGCAAAGGGGAACCGGCATTACGCAGTGAAGAAGCTCTGGCTGTTGTACTGGAAAAGCTGGACGTTATTCGCGGGATGTTCAATGGGTTTGATTACACCGGTTACGAGACAAAAGCTCTTCAGCTTCTTGTCCCGGCGGCAAACCATATACTGGACATCGATAAGGTAAAGGATGGCAAGCGCCGCTTTCTCGACGTCATGGTTGCCATCACCAAGGCCTACTCGCTGTGTGGCACATTGGACGAAGCGTCAGCTGTGAGAAAAGAGATCGCTTTCTTTGCAGCCGTCAAAGCTGCCATAACCAAGTTCACCACCGTGGACAAGAAGCGTTCAGCTGAGGAGAAGAACAGCGCCCTGAAGCAGATTCTCGATAATGCCATTGTTGCCGATGGGGTGTCTGACATCTTTGCCCTGGCAGGACTCAATAAACCTAATATTGGGCTGTTGTCGGATGAATTCCTTGAAGACGTCCGTAACATGAAGAACCGTAATCTTGCAATTGAACTGCTGGAGAAGCTGCTGCGTGACGAGATTCGCGCCAAGACAAACAACAATGTAATACTGGAAAAGAAATACGCCGACCGATTGTTGGAAACACTGCGCAAGTATCATAATCGTGCAATAGAAACCGCACAAGTCATCGAAGAGCTGATTCAGATGGCCAAGGATTTCTAGGAAGCAATGACCAGAGATGAAGCTCTTGGGCTGAAACCTGATGAAATTGCCTTTTACGATGCCCTGGCCAATAACGAAAGTGCTGTGCGGGAGTTGGGCGACGACATCCTCAAAAAGATCGCCGTCGAAATTACCGAAAAATTGCGGGAAAGCACAACAGTTGACTGGCAGGTACGTGAAAGTGTCCGAGCGAAGCTGCGAATTCTGGTTCGGCGCACCTTGCAAAAGTGGAAGTATCCGCCGGATAAGCAGGCTGATGCAGTGGATCTCGTGTTAAAACAGGCCGAGGCGCTTTGTGGTGGGTGGTCGGAGTAATATCGGAGTACAAGAAAAATATGGACATTCTTCAAACTCTTAAAATAGCTCTCCGGGCCCTGCGAACCAACAAGATGCGTTCGTTTTTGACCATGCTCGGCATTATTATCGGCATTGCCGCAGTCATTGCCATGATAGATCGGAAGAGCG
>JABBNX010000096.1 GCA_019352135.1 Pseudomonadota bacterium | reverse complement strand
TAAACGAATTTGGTGATGTATTCAAATTACTGAATATACTTTTGCAAGAGGCTCATATAATTGTTGTATTTATGGTTTCGGGTGGTGGAAGAAGGGAGTGGAGTTGCATTTTAGCTACTGTATGCTGGTTGTACAATAGCAAAAAAGAGACACTATCACGGTGCTTTTGAACGACCATCTTTTTCGGGGGGGATTATACCAAGCTGTTTGATTTTACGGAACAAGGTGCTTTTGTGCATGCCCAGATCCTGAGCTGCCGCCAGACGACTGAAACCATTTTGCTCAAGGGCGGTTCTGATCGCCTGGGATTCCATCTGGGAACGGGCATCATGGAGTGATGTCGGACCGGTGGCGCGGGAGCCGAGAAAACTGATCTCGTCGGGTAGATGGGTCATCTCGATCATGCCGTCAGGACAAAGTACAAAAGCCCGCTCAATGATGTTTTCAAGTTCGCGCACATTGCCGGGCCATTCATGGGCCATCAACAGCGACAACGCTTCCGTGGACATGCCTCGTACCGTGGCATGGTGGAGATGATTGTATTTCGTTATGAATTGCTCAACCAGGAGCGGAACATCTTCTTTTCGGCGCCTGAGTGGCGGCAGCTCAATTCGTACTACGTTGACCCGGTAATAGAGATCTTCGCGGAAGGTGCCGTTTTTAGTTAATTCAGTCAGGTCACGGTTGGTGGCCACAATAATCCGCACATCGGTCGGGACTGTTTCTGTGCCCCCTAATGGTTCAAAACTATGTTCTTGCAAAACTCTCAGGAGCCGGACCTGCAGGGCCGGACTGACATCGCCGATTTCATCCAGAAACAGCGTGCCCCCCTTTGCAAGGGCAAAGCGGCCCGGTTTGTCTTTGGTGGCCCCGGTAAAAGCGCCGGCCTTGTAGCCGAACAGTTCCGACTCCAGCAAAGAATCCGGCAGAGCGCCGCAGTTAAGTGCCACAAACGGCCCCTTGCTTCTGCGGCTCAAGGCATGAATCGTACGGGCCATCAATTCCTTGCCGGTACCCGTTTCCCCCGTGATAAGCACCGTACTGGGGCTGACGGCAATGGCTGGTATTACTTCGAAAAGCCGCTGCATAAGCGGGCTGCGGCTGACAATATCCCCGACATGGGAGCGGCCCTCAAGCTCATGCCGGAGGGTTTCAATCTCGCTCAAGTCCCGGAAAGTTTCAGCGCCACCCACCACCCGGTTGGCACTATCCTTCAATACTGCGGTGGAAAGGCTGATCGGGATTCTGCTGCCTTCTTCGTCAATGATATATCCGGAACGGCCGATGATCGGTTTGCCGTTTTTCAGGGTTTTTCGCAGGGCACAGTCAGTCTCGCACATGTTGGATCGGAACACTTCTGAACAAAACCGCCCGATGGCATCCATACGGGAGATGCCGGTAATCTCTTCTGCCGCCCGGTTAAAAGAGGTAATCCGCCAATCCAGATCAACCGTAAACACGCCGTCGGAGATACTTTCGAGGATCGCATCGGTTGTGGTGGGGCACACATCTGCTACACGTTTTTTTTGTCGGGTCATGGTGTTACGATGCTCCCGGATTCAGTTTTATGGACGATGAGCTATACTACCCCAGAGTAACCAGTTACTGCAATAGAATGGGCCGATGGTTAGTTTCTACTACATCACCAGTGTAAGTCCCCAGTAGCACAGCATGCCTGTTATGACCGTACCAGCCAGAGACCGGGTCTTCAAGGCACAGAACAGGGTGGGCAGTGCCGCCAGCAATTCTACTTTGCCAAGGACGAATAGCCGGGGGGTGGGCTGGGAAAAGAGAGTCGGAGCAATCAGAGCGCTCAAGATGGCAACCGGAATCAGTTCAAGCCATTCGGCAAACCATCCCGGCAGGGTGCGACGGGAAAAAAGCACCAGAGGGAGCGCACGGGGCAGGTAGGTCACTGCTCCCATGGCCAGCATCAGGAGAAGGAAGTCCCGGTTGTTCATGGGTGCCTCTCCCGGCTTCGCAGAATGCGTTTTAAGATTAGCCCGGCTGTAGCTGACAGACAGGCTGCTACAATTACATAGGCGTTGCCTGGCAGCCAGAGATAAGCGAGCAGTGAACAGGCTGCTGCCATCAGGGCGGTGACTGTGAAGATCGGGCCCCGCAACTGGAAGACCAGCAGGCAGATAAACATGCCGGTCAAGGCATAGTCAACTCCGACCGCGCCGGGTGGAACCAGTTGACCGACATAAACACCGATTATGCTGCTGAAGACCCAGGTGGCATTCGCCGCATGATTAAGAGTCAGGGCACTGCGGCGGTCCCAGCCGCCCTGATTGAAGCGGGTCAGGTTGACCGCGAAACTTTCGTCGGTGAGGCCATAGGCAAAAAGGGTGAGGAAACGCCGGGAAACGCCGGGGAAATGGACTGCCAGTGCTGAACTCATCAGCAGGTGACGCAGGTTAACCATAAAAACCGTTGAAATAATCGCCACTGCTGAAGCGCCTGCAGCCAGCATGGCCACGGCAATGAATTGGGAACCGCCGGCAAAAACCAGCAGTGACATGGCACCCATCTGCCACGGAGCAAGCCCGGCTTTTTGAGCCATCACCCCCAACGAAAGCCCGATCGGGAAATAGCCGAGACATATCGGCCAGGCAGCAGCCAGCCCCGCCTGCACAAACCTTTTATTTATTTTATAAATTGACTCTGGCATTATCCCATCCGCACCAGCAGAAAAAAGTCACTTCGGCACCAGTTCGTGTGCCAATGCCCCCAAGACCTTTATCCCCTGTTCTATCTTTTCATCCCACTGCGCCCCCGACAGGCGGATATGGTGATCGTATTTATTGGAGAGTGAGAAGAGCGGACCCGGTATGATGCTGATTTTCTGTTCAAGCGCACGATGATACAACAGGATGGCATCGGTTCCCTCCGGCATTTCTACCCAGAGGATAAATCCGCCGGCCGGGTGGGTCATGCGGGTACCGGCGGGAAAATAGCGAACAACGGCATCGGCCAGTTGTGACATGTTGCGGGCATGAATGCGGCGGATGCTTCTGAGGTGGTGCTCGTAGCCGCCGGTTGCGAGGAACTCGGCAATGGCGAGCTGCGTCGGTGAGGCAGGGGCGATGTTCATTATCATCTTGAGGCGTTCCATTTCCGCCTGAAAACGACCTGCAATCGCCCAGCCGACGCGATAGCCGGGGGCAATGGTTTTTGAAAACGATGAGCAGTAGATGACAAGGCCGGAACGATCGAATGATTTGGCGGCCGTTGGCCGCTCGTTACCAAACGTCAGGTCGCCATAAATATCATCCTCGATCAGCGGAATTTCGTGGCGGGCGAGCAGTTCTACCAGTTCGCGTTTGCGTTCCTCCGGCATCAGGCTCCCCAAGGGATTGCTGAAATTGGTAATAACCAGGCAGGCGCTGATTTTCCCCTGCTCGATTGCATAGCGGAGCGCCTCAATACTGATGCCTTCCCGGGGTGTCGCAGGAATCTCAAGAGCTTTCAGGCCCAACTCGGCGATCATCTGCATAAAGTTGAAGTAGAAGGGGGATTCGACCGCAATCGTATCACCCGCGCGGCATGTGACACGCAAAGCAAGTAAAACGGCTTCTACGCAGCCCGACGTTACCAGGATGTCGTCCGGTCCACTGCTAATACCTGCCACGAGTGCCCGGCGGGCGATTTGAACCCGTAAGCGCTCATAGCCGGGTGGCATCTGGTACAGAACTCCCTGTTCGCCCCGTCGCCGCAGCTCGCTGGCCATAATACGATTAAGCTTGTCGATCGGCAGATTTTGAGCACTGGGTATGGCACTCCCTAATGGCAGTAACTCGCGATTCATCATGTTGTGCATGACACGGTGGCACAGATTACTGATCGTGACGGTGGTTGGTGCGATAAAAGAGCGTGTCTGAAGATCCGGTTCCCGTATCTCCGGAACACGGCTACGGACATAATAGCCTGACTGCGGCCGTGCCTCGATAAGGCGCTGGTCCTCCAGCAGGGTGTACGCCTGCATGACGGTGTTGATACTCACATTAAAGCGTTTGCTGAACTGGCGGATGGACGGCACACGATCGCCGGCCCGGAAGGTGCCTTGGTCAATCAAACCGGCTATTTCTTTGGCAGCCTGTTCGTAGAGGAGTGATGTCCCCGCACTGTTTTTCTCTCTATTTTTCATCGCCATAGGATATCCTTGTCGTCTTATTTCTTGCAGGTACAGTTTTAATCCTTTTGCGTGGGTACAGTTTATGTATCATGAAACTGTTATGGTTACAAAGCTGAATTTCTGTATCTGTATTTTTCTCTGCGAGCGGAGTATTGTGACAACATTACAGTCAGTAGGGGAGTTGATTATGGAATGTTCTCTCGCACAGGGTGAGCTGATTCGGGTGGATGGCAAGAAGGATGGTGTTATCTTGTACTGTACAAGCGGTACCATCTGGGTGACGTGCGGCGACGGCCGGGATTACCTGCTTTCCGCAGGCAATAGTTTTGAAATAGCCGCCCGGCAGGTTGCTGTTGCTGAAGCGCTGCAAGCGGCCGAGTGTACTCTTGGCGCACCGCTCGCTTGTCGCGATGCTCTGCAGAAACCAATCATCAGGCTCGCTGCGTGCTAGAAAGAAGTGAAGCCTTCAAGGGAACCCTTTATGCGCTGCTGGCTGTGGCGATGTTTGCCACGCTTGGCACCGGATTCAAGATAGCGGTAAACCGCATGAACAGCTATTCGGTTGTGGTCTGGATTGCCATCTGGGCCACTCTGGCGCTCTTCTGCTTTCTGGTTTGCGAGCGGCGTGTCAGGACGATAGTCTCGGAATTTCGTCAGCGCCCGCTTTTTTTCCCGTTGGCTGGCATGGTCGGGCTGGGTGTCCAACAATTCCTCTGTTTGAAAACATACGAATACCTGCCGGCCAGCCAAGCGGTAATCTTGCACTATACCTACCCGCTGATGATGCTGCTGTTGTCCTGGCTGTTGTTTCGGGAGAAATCTGACTGGCGGGCACTCTGTTGCGTTGCCCTTGGATTTACCGGGGTCTTTGTGCTGGTTTCAGCAGGAGGTGATCTGGGAAATGTGCGGCTGTCAGTCGGAGTGGCGGTGGCACTTGGTACCGCCTTTAGTTTTGCCCTGTTCTGCGTGTTGATTAAGCATGCCAGCTTCAGTGTTACGCCCGGCATGTTCCTGTTAAATCTGTTCGGCCTGCTGTTTTTGCTCTGCCTGCTGCCGGTCTACTCCATGCAGTGGGTACTGTCCGGCACGGATATGCTGCTGGTCGCCTACCTGGGAATATTCCCCACTGCGGTGGCCTTCATTCTCTGGAATAAGGCGCTGCGGATGATCCCGACCGGTCGTTCATCAAATTGTGCGCTGTTGGTGCCGATTCTTTCCCTGCTTTTCATTGCTGTTGTTCTGAAAGAACGAATTGAAATCCTGCAAGCGTTCGGCATGGGCATTGTTTTGCTATCGGTGTTTTTCAATGTCAGGCTGGCAAAAGGCTCTTAACCCGGCATCGTGCTGCATCGGGTTGTCCCTGCTTCACGCCCCTCCCATCAACGGAGGGGCGTGAAGCACGCCCTTACTCCACCCAGTCGTCATCCTCTTCAATTGGTGCAAATCCGCGCCGCATCGTGTTCTCCGTGACCACCCGCGGATCCATAAAATGCAGCAGATAATCGGGGCCGCCGGCCTTGGTGCCGACGCCGGACATGCGTGAACCGCCGAATGGCTGGCGATCAACCACTGCGCCAGTGTTGTTGCGGTTGATATACAGGTTGCCGACGCGGAATTCGCGCCGCGCCTGGGCAAGATGCTTGGGGCTGCGGCTGAAGATGCCGCCGGTCAGGGCAAAGCGTGTCGAGTTGGCCCATTCGATTGCCTGATCGAAGTCCCTGGCCCTCATGACGGCAAGAACCGGTCCGAAAATTTCTTCCTGGGCGATGCGATGTGCAGGAGTGATCCCTCCGATTATGGTCAGTGGCACCCAGTACCCTTCACCTGATGGAATCGGGCTGGAATAGAGCAATTCCCCTTCCTGTTCCCCAATGTGAATATAATCCAGAATATTCTTTTGAGCCGTGGCATCCGATACGGCGCCCATACTGTATTTCGGATCTTCGGCCGGCCCCACCTGATAAACCGTGGCAGCTTTTACCAGACGGTCTACAAATCGATCATAGACCGAATCCAGCACGATTACGCGAGAACAGGCTGAACATTTCTGTCCCTGAAAGCCGAATGCGGAATAAAGTACGTGTGGCACCGCCTCGTCCAGATCGGCATCATCGTCAACGATGATGGCATTTTTACCCCCCATTTCGCAGATGATTTTTTTGACGTTTGGTTGGCCGGGATAAACCGTGGCGGCCCGATCAATTATGCGCAACCCGGTTTCAACCGAACCGGTGAAGGCGATCAGCGATATGTCCCGATGATCAACCATATAGTCACCGATTACTGATCCCTTGCCGGGTATGTAGTTAAATACGCCTGCCGGAAGACCCGCCTCCCGGAAGATCTCCACAATGTTCCAGCCGATGATGCCGGTGATGTTCGATGGTTTGAAAATTACGGTGTTACCGCTTACAACTGCAGCCGCTGTCATCCCCAGGCTGATGGCCAGCGGGAAATTCCAGGGGGAGATGACGGCAGCAATGCCCTTGGGCTCGTAGAAGTACTGGTTTATCTCGCCCGGGGCAGTACCAACCCGCTGGGGTTCACCGTACCGGATCATTTCGCGGGCATAGTACTCGAGGAAGTCGATCGCCTCGGTTACATCCGCGTAGGCTTGATCCCACTGTTTGCCGATCTCCAGGACTTGCCAGGCAGAGAGCTCGAAGAGCCGCTTCCGGGCAACCTCGGCACCCTTTAACAGGTACTGCGCCCTGTCGCGTGGCGACGTGTCACGCCAGCCCGGAAATGCTTTTTTAGCGGCTGCGATAGCTTGAGATACTTCTGTTATCCCCGCCTGCGATATTTTGCCGAGACGTTCGGACGGCCTGGTCGGATTAACGGTGTCATACAACTCTGACGTAACAATCTCGGTGCCGTCTATGTAAAGTGGGTAGGTTTTTCCCGCCAGTGCCCGTACCGTGGCGATGGCCTGCGGAAATGCTGTGCGGCTGCCGGGAAGTGTGAAGTCCACCATCGGTTCATTGGTGAACCGTGGCACACCGCCGGGGGCTGACGGTGTCTTGCGCGGTTTGTTTGAGCGCCTGGCTCGTTCGCGTTCGGCAGAAATGGCCGGATCTTCCAGTAATCGTTCGATGTGGGCATCCTCGGCAAAACTCTGTCGCAGGAACGATTCATTCGCGGTGTTTTCCAGCAGGCGGCGCACCAGATAGCCCATTCCGGGCACCATGTCGCCATAGGGGCAGTAAAGTCTGATGCGTCCAACGACTTTGAGGATACCCTTGCGGATCGGTTCGGCCATGCCGTAGAGCACCTGGAATTCGTAACGTGATTCGGGAACATTCAGCTCAGACGCACTCTCCATTACGGCTGAGATAGTACGAATGTTGTGTGAGGCGCAGGCAAAATGACAGGTCTGATGGTTTTCAAGTATTACTCGGGCCTGCCGTTCAAAGGCGGCATCACTTTCAGCCTTGATGGTCCAGACCGGGATCGCCCAGCCATTCTGCTTCGCCTTGACCGTCTCGTAATCCCAGTACGCGCCCTTTACCAGGCGAATCGATATCTGCAGCTGGTTTTGTTTGGCCCAGGCAAGCAGGTCTGCCAGGTCATGATCAGTGTCTTTCAGGTAGGCTTGCAAGACGATGCCGATATGCGGATAGTCGCGGTATTCCAGCTTCAGGCGTTTGTATAGCTCGATGATGATCCCTTTGTGACGATATGATTCCATGTCAACACAGAGAAAACCGTTCAGCGCGACCACCCGTTCTGCTATGCGGCGCAGTTGTTTCAATATGGCCTCGACCGACCCTTCGAAATCTTGCGGATTTGCCAGGGCAAACAGGGCAGTCGGTTTTACCGCCACATTGACCTTCGGAGCGTGCCCCCAATCCAGGTCTTGTTCACCTCCATGCCCCGGCAGTCCCTTCCAGTCTTGCTGCTCCTTTTCCAGGCTCTGCAATACATCCAGGTACGTAGTCACATATTCTTCAGCTTCCTGTTCAGTCAACGTCGCTTCGCCCAGAACATCCACGACAGCGGCAAAGCCGTCTTTGCGCAGTTTCTCGATATTCTTAACCGCTTCTTTGGTGTTTTCGCCGACGATAAACTGACGGGCCATCTCCTGGATATTTGCGGAAATAACCTTGTTCAGTAACGCGCCACCCAGCGAACCAAGCATGCCGGCCATTTTTGCTCCTGTTGAGAGTACCGGTGGCATATCCTTTTCCTCACCGAAGTATTCGCGGATGTGGTCGGTCAGCAGCTTGGAAGTTGTCAGGGAAGGAAAGGCGTCGACAAAGCGGAACATTTGGATTTTGAACTGTTCATTTTGCATGCTCCAGTCCATTACTTTGCCCATCCAGGCGCCTTTGTTGAAGAGCGACGGTTTTTCACCTGAGATGGAGGAGAAAAACTCCCTGCCGCGGCTGATGATCTTTGAATTGAGTGCAGGTTTCATGGTAGTTCCTTTCGTCAAGAATGTGTGAAGTTAACTCGTCAGCTAATGGTTAAACCATTAACTCAAAATCTTATATACAAGTCAAGATATTCCTGCAAAATCTTGTCTGACAGAACATGTAGTGGTATGATGGTGCAACCATTTGAAAGGGGCTGAATATGTTCAAACAGGTAAAACAGAGCAAGGCGTATCAGGATGTTGTGGATCAGATTCAGGAAGCTATCATGTCCGGAACTATCAAGGCCGGATCTCTGCTCCCGGCCGAACGTGAACTGAAGGAACAGTTTTCCATCAGCCGAGGTACGCTGCGTGAAGCATTGCGGGTGCTGGAACAGAAGGGGCTGATTGAAATCCGCACCGGAGTTACCGGTGGCTCCATGGTGCGGGAAATCAACAGCGATAATCTCAGCGAAAATCTGGGGCTGTTGATCAGAAATGGTGCCGTATCACTGAAAGATCTGGCCGAGTTTCGTGAAGAGGTGGAAGGTGGCGTGACTTCCCTTGCTGCGCAACGGGCCGGGGAAGGTGATGTGGCACTGTTGAAGGCGCTTCTGGTCGAGGCGGAAGGTCATCTAAAGAAGGGGCGCTCGGGGTGGGATGCCTTTATCCGCACTGACGAGCAGCTGCATTTGGCCCTGGCCCGCATGAGCGGTAATGTGCTGTTTCTGACGGTGCTGCAGAGTCTGTACGTCAATATTCACACCTATTACGTTAAATACCTGCCGCGCAACAAGGCCCTTCTACAGGAAAATCTTGATGATTTGAACGCTATTGTTGCCGCAGTAACATCCGGGGACAGTGAAGAGGCCAGAGCTGTCGCTCAATCACACGTGAGGCGTTTCAACAGCTATATGGAGCAAAAAGGGGCTGAGTGATTCGGCAGATTAATCGGCGGCTGTTTTTAGCCTGGCCTCTTTCAACCCCCGCCAGGCGTCATACGAATAACAGCAGAGTCCGCTCCAGATGAACAGAAAGCTGACCAGATGTGCCTGGGTAAACGGTTCCTTGTACAGCAGAACTGCCAGCAGGAAGTGAAATGTCGGGGTAATGTACTGCAGAAAGCCGATCGTAGCAAGGCGCAGGCGGCGGGCAGCCGAGGCGAAGAGCAGTAGCGGCACAGCGGTCGCGACGCCCGCCAATGCCAGGAGGCTGCTTACCTGCACCCCATTGGTCAGAAAACCGCTGGTACCCTGCCAGGAGACAAAGGCCAGATAGCCGATCGCTGCGGGTCCGAGCAGGAGCGTCTCCACCGTCAAGCCGGTCAGCGAGTCAACCGTGACGATCTTTCGCAACAGGCCGTAGGAACCAAAAGTAAACGCCAGTATCATTGCGACCCAGGGGACCCGGCCATACTGAATTGTCAGTAGGATAACCCCGGCTGCGGCCAGAAACAGGCTGACCAGCTGCAGGCGACGCAGACGTTCCTGGAAAAAAAGAAAACCGAGCAGGACGCTGACAAAGGGGGTCACAAAATACCCCAGGCTGGACTGAATGACCTGGGCATGCCCCACGGCAATGATAAAAACCAGCCAATTGGTTGCAATCAGCAGAGACGAAGCTGTCAAAAGGCCTACTGCACGACGATCGTGCAAGGCATCACGAATCGTCCCCCATCGGCCACGCCACCCAATAATCACCCAGAGAAACAGCACCGACCAGACGATTCGGTGACACACTACCTGCAGGGGAGGAACCTCAGCCAACGCTTTGAAATAGACCGGGAAGAACCCCCAGATCAGATACGCCAGAATCCCGTAGCCAAGCCCTGCCGCTGCATTCTGCCGATTAGCTGCTGTATCCTGCACGCTCATCACCTCTTTGGACATAAATCCGTATGAACCGGTGTAGCCCGCGGTCCTGACGAAAAACGGGTAAAAATCAACAGGCCGCCAAAGATGAAACAGGCGCCAATTGTCTGCCGCAGCGTGGGAAATTCCCGCAAAAAAATCGAAGCCCACAAGATAGCACCTAACGGTTCGCCTAAGACGCTGACGGAAACAACGGAGGCCTGGACATATTTCAATACCCAATTGAATATTGTATGGCCAATAACGGTGCAGACGAGTGCCAGAGCCATAAAAAGAATCCAGTCACGCAGAGGGTAGGGGGCAAATGGTGTGCGGCTTGCAACGCTTGCTATGATCAGGATTAAGGCGCTGCTGCCGTAGGTATAAAAAGTGTAGGCCGGTAGAGAGACACCACCGCGCATGCGTCGTCCAATCAGCAGGTAACCGGAGACCAGAACTGCTGCCGCAAGGGCCAGCATATCTCCCCACAACGCCTCTCTTCCGATCTTAAAGTCAGCTGCTCCGATGATAACGCTACCGAGCAGTGCCAGTGCGCCTCCCATCATGGCAAGCCGGCTGACCTTTTCCCTGAAAAATATCCAGGAACCTATAACAACAAAAACCGGTTGCGTGGTTACCAGAACCACAGAGCTGGCCACACTGGTATAGCTTAGTGAGATGAACCAGGTGACTAGATGCAGAGCCAGGCAGGCGCCACTGGCCGCAGCCAGACCGCGTTGCCGCCATGTCGCTGTGACGAGATCGGACCGGTGGCGGAACAGGGTATAGGGGGCCAGGATCAGAAAGGTAAACAGCAGGCGATAGGTGGCAATCATCAAGGCCGGCGCGGTTGTGAGCCTGACAAACAGGGCGGAGAATGACACAGCAAAAACCCCCACCAGCACCGCCAGGTAGGGGTTTACTATCGGTTTGTTGCTCACAGACACGACCTTTTATTCACCCAGGTACGCTTTTCTGACATCCGGATTGGCTGCCAGTTCTTTGGCAGGTCCCTGCAGAACAACCTCACCGGTTTCAAGCACGTAGGCACGATGGGCAATCGAAAGGGCCATGTTGGCGTTCTGTTCGACCAGCATGACAGTTGTGCCGTTGGCGTTGATTTCCTGAATAATGGAAAAAATCTGTTCGACCAGCATCGGTGCAAGTCCCATGGATGGTTCATCGAGCAGCAGCAGTTTGGGACGGGACATCAAGGCACGACCCATGGCAAGCATCTGCTGCTCGCCGCCGGAGAGGGTTTTCGCCATCTGCTTCTTGCGCTCGAACAGGCGGGGGAAACGGGTGAAAACCTGATCGATTTCCTCCAGAATTGCGCTTTTGTCGTTGCGGATGTAGGCGCCCATCTCAAGGTTTTCAAGAACGGACATGTTGGCAAAGACGCGGCGCCCTTCAGGAACCTGAGAAATCCCGCGCTTAACAATCTCATGAGGCGGAATACCGCTGATCGTCTCATCAAGAAATGTCACTGTTCCGGAAAACATCGGTACTATGCCGGAAATGGCATTCAAGATGGTCGTTTTGCCCGCCCCGTTCGCGCCGATCAGCGCCACGATCTCGCCCTTTCCAACCTGGCAGGAAATGCTTTTCAATGCATTGATGGCACCATAATTAACATAGATTTTATCAAGCGTGAGCATCTGCTGCCCCCTTGCCGAGATATGCTTCGATAACCTTCGGGTTCTTTCTGATCTCTTCCGGCAGTCCTTCCGCAATCTTTTCGCCGTAATCAAGTACGGCAATGCGATCTGAAATTCCCATGACGAACTTCATGTCATGTTCGACCAGAAATACCGTAATACCGGTAGCGCGGATGCGTTGGACCATCGCCATCAACTCGGCTTTTTCCTGGGGGTTCATCCCTGCTGCCGGTTCATCCAGCAGCAGGAGATCTGGTTGTAATGCCAGAGCCCGGGCAATTTCGAGCCTGCGCTGCTCGCCATACGGAAGGTTGCCGGACAGTTCAAAGGCACGATACGTAAGGTCAACCATCTGCAGGCACTCTCTGGCAAGGTCCAGTAGTTTGCCCTCTTCTTTTCGCACCCAGGGGGTAAACTTCATCAGGGCCCCGGTCAAATTCCACCGTCCGCGACAATGGGCGCCAATCAGGATGTTATCCAGTACCGTAAGGTCTGTAAACAAGCGGATATTCTGGAATGTCCGGCCAATTCCGGCCGCCGCGATTTTATAGGTCGGTGTGCCGCTTACAGACCTTCCCTTGAAAGAGATGGAACCACTGGTTGGCCGATAGATGCCGGTGATCAGGTTGAAGAGCGTGCTCTTGCCTGCGCCGTTCGGCCCGATCAGAGCCTGAATCGTTCCTTTTTCTACCGTCAGGTTTACATTGTTGACGGCCACAAGGCCACCAAATCGGATAGTTACATTGTTTAGTTCAAGTATCGCCATTGCCGGATCTCAGTATCTCAGTTGATTTTTGTTCCATCAGTGATTTCATGTGCGGTTTGCGTCCCACTGCGCGAAGGATCAGGCTAGTGAAGCTTATTCCGCCCATCAAGCCATTGGGACGGAAGATCATCATGCTGACGAGCAGGCCGCCGTAAACCAGCATGCGGTAGGAAGCCATAAAGCGTAAAAACTCCGGTGCGGCTGACAATATGGTGGCACCAACGACACTGCCGGTAATGCTTCCGAGTCCTCCGAGAACTACCATGCTAAGAATGTCGACTGATTTAAGAAAACCGAAATCGGAAGGATTTATGTAGCCCATGAAATGGGCGTAGAGACCTCCGCCGACGCCGGCGATAAAAGATCCGAGAGCGAAAGACTGGACTTTGTAAAGTGTTACGTTTATTCCCATCGCTTCAGCTGCGATTTCGTCTCCCCTGATTGCCATAAGTGCCCTGCCGAATCGTGAACTGTGAATAAAGGACACACAAATGATCATCAGAACAACAATAGTCCAGACTATAATCGGCAATGGAATGGTGGAGTTCGGAGCGGGTACCGACAGGCCGAGGGCCCCGTTGGTGATATCGAGATTGAGGAATACAACCTTGACAATCTCGGCAAAACCAAGTGTACAGATCGCCAGATAATCTCCTGTCAGGCGCAAAATAGGGAGCCCGATGATGGCCGCGACACCTGCAGTGATAAATCCGGTCAGAATCAGGTTCACACTGAACGGCATATTGAACCGTATGGTGAGCACAGCACTGGTAAAGGCTCCGATACTCATAAAAGCCGCATGACCCAGCGAAAGCTGGCCGGTCAGACCGGTAATGACATTCAGGCCGAGCGCCAGAATAATGCCGATCCCGATATTGACAAGGATCTGCAGGTAGTAGGGATTCAGGTTCCCCAGCAGTAGTTGAAAATAATCACCCATATGTTAACTCCGGCTCCGATGCTTACACTTTCTTTTGAATTTTACGTCCCATTAGACCGGTCGGCTTTACCAGCAGCACCAGCACCAGAATGGCAAAAGCAATGGCATCCCGGTAGGACGAAAAACCGATCGCAACACCACCAACTTCGGTAACCCCCGGCTCGATAGTTCCCGCATGGACCGGACCTACAGCGATCTCATGGACGCCA
>JABBNX010000095.1 GCA_019352135.1 Pseudomonadota bacterium | reverse complement strand
TGAGAGCGGTTTTAGTATCTGCACCCCCATCCAGGAACAAACACTGCCGACGACTCTGACCGGCAGCGACATCGCCGGTCAGGCACAAACCGGAACCGGTAAAACTGCCGCCTTTCTGATTTCCCTTTTCACTCGACTACTCACAAACAAGGAACCTGCCGGCAGGCCACGTGCTTTGATTCTGGCACCGACCCGCGAACTTGTGGTTCAAATCGAAGCGGATGCCAAGCAACTGGGAGCACATTGCGGTTTCGCCGTTCAGGCTATTTATGGCGGTGTTGATTATATGAAGCAAAAGAACGCCCTGCTTGATGGTGCCGATATAATAGTCGGCACTCCGGGACGTTTGATCGATTACCTCAAGCAGAAGATCTACAGTTTAAAAGATATTGAGGTGCTGGTTATTGACGAGGCCGACCGTATGTTTGATCTTGGCTTCATTGCCGATCTCCGCTTTATTCTCCGTAAACTGCCGCCATTTGAAAAGCGCCAGAACCTGATGTTTTCGGCTACCCTCAACCCCCGAGTCATGGAGTTGGCCTACGAATTCATGAATTCTCCGACCAGGGTTTCGGTAACCCCGGAATCCATGACCGCCGAACGCGTGGAGCAAGTTTTGTATCATTGTTCCCGTAAAGAGAAATTTTCACTTCTTCTGGGGCTTCTGCGGCGTGATGGCATGGCGCGCACGATGATATTCATGAACACCAAACGGGAAGCTGAACATCTGCATAACCTACTGAATGCAAACAGTTTCCCCTGTAAAGTCATTTCAGGAGATGTAGAACAGCGCAAGCGGATGAAAATCCTCGACAACTTTAAAGACGGTACGCTCCCGATTCTTATTGCGACCGATGTCGCATCGCGAGGACTGCATATTGACGGAGTTTCCCATGTTATAAATTATGATCTGCCGCAGGATTGTGAAGATTATGTCCATCGCATCGGGCGTACCGCCAGGGCCGGCGCCGAAGGTAAGGCGATTTCTCTGGCCGATGAAGACGGGGCTTTTTTTCTGGAAGCGATTGAAGAGTATATTAAAACCAAGATTCCCACCGAATGGGCTGATGATGATCTGTATGTGCTCGATTATGTCAGAACTCCTCGGCCTAAACGGGTTCAGGATCTTAAACGGGACAAACCCGGTGCACCACGGGGGAATGACAAAAGCGGGCGACCAGTTGCGCGACCACCGAAAAAAACAACAAAGGCTGTTGTTAGACCGTTGGTTGTTGCTCCTGTGAATGAAGGAGAAGTCAAAAAGAAACCTCGCCGACGCAACAGAAAACCGAAGCCTGCAGGCGACCAGACTGCTGTAAAAACACTCGAACAGGTATAACTACAATGGCGCCCCTCCTTTTTAAAGAGGGGGCGCCATTGTAGTGTACCATCTTCCCGATTAAAGGGACTCATGCTTCCTCGATAACCGTTTCCGTTTCCTCGGTACTTTCAGCCTCTTCAGTTCCGTCAGCATTTTGCTCACCCTTACGGGCCTTCTTCTCATCCTTCTTCTTCTGACGTTCCAACTCTTTCTTGCGTTTTTCAAACGAATAATTCGGCTTGGCCATGTTATTTCTCCTTTTGCAATTCTAAATCAAGGGACTATCTTCGTTGGTCTCGTATTCGGCACGTTACCACACTCCGGTGTGCCTTCGTTGCCTTAATTTCACCCATGATTCGCAATTGAAGACAAATATGTCTATCCTACCTGCAGCCCGCCATATGATGACTCTTGGAAAGGTAATAATCATAGCTGCCTTCATACACCCGCATCTCACCATGATCAACCTCAAAAACACGATCTACCAGCAATCGCAAGAAATGCCGGTCGTGACTGACCAACACAATCGTCCCACCGAAGTTTTTGAGGGTTGCCAGCAACATCTCCCGGGAGCGGATATCCAGATGGTTCGTCGGTTCGTCGAGAATCAGAAAATTGACCGGGCGGGCCAGGATCGTAGCAAGCACCACCCTGCTCTTTTCACCACCCGAAAGATTTTCGATGCGCTTCTCCACGGTATCGCCAGAAAAGAGAAAGGCTCCGAGCAGGTTGCGTATTGTGCCGATGGTGGCGAGCGGCATATAATCCTGCATGGTTTCGAAGATTGTCTTCCGTGGTTCAAGCAGTTCCATGGCGTGCTGGCTGAAGTAACCGATCTCCACATTGGCGCCGATGGCCATGCTGCCGGTCGTCGCTTCGGTCTGGCTCGCCAGAATCTTGAGAAACGTCGACTTGCCGGCGCCATTCACACCGACAACGGCGATCTTGTTCAGTCGCTTAACCATACCGGTGACACCGTGGAATACCGGCTTTTCCTTTCCATCAGGTGTTGTCCATATTTTGCCGAGACCTTCAAATGCAGCCACGTCATCGCCGCTGCGAGGGGGATCGGCAAAATCAAACCGCACCGTACGTTCTTCAGCCGGAATTTCGATCCGTTCGATTTTTTCGATTTTCTTAACCCGTGATTGAACCTGTGCGGCGTGGGATGCACGTGCCGCAAATCGGGCAATAAACTCCTCTTCCTTGGCCAGCATATCCTGTTGCCGCTTGTGTGATGCTATCAGCTGTTCCAGGCGGATATCCCGCTCACGCTCATAGAAATCGTAATTACCGCCATATGTAGTAACTGTCGTATTGGCAACCTCAATGATCCGGGTCACGACCCGGTTCATAAAATCACGATCATGGCTGGTCATCAGAAGCGCACCGTTAAATTCGCTGGAAAGCCATTCTTCCAGCCAGACAATCGATTCAACATCCAGGTGGTTAGTCGGCTCGTCGAGCAGCAGTACGTCGGGTTTGAGAGTCAGGATACTGGCAAGGGCGATGCGCATCTTCCAGCCACCGCTGAACGATTCAACCGGATGGTTGTAGCGGTCAGGACCGATCCCGAGTCCGGTCAGAACAGCCTGTGCGCGTGAATCGAGATCATACCCCTCCATATGTTCAAATTCTTCAACAGCCGTACCATAGCGTTCCAGAAGCGCAGCCATTTCATCATCGGACTGCGGCTCGCACATGGCCGCCTCCATATCTTTCATCTCAGCAGCCAGTCGAACAGTTGACCCGCAGGTAGCCATAACCTCCTCAAGTGCGGACCGCCCTGACATCTCGCCGACATCCTGAGAAAAATAGCCGATAGATGTCTTTTTAGGAAGGATCACCTCACCTGAATCCGGCTCCTCCTCTCCTGCTATGAGACGAAAAACAGTCGTTTTTCCGGCACCATTTGGGCCAACCAGGCCGGTATGCGTTCCCGGCAGAATTTGACAACTTGCGTCCCGAAACAAAATCTGTGAACCGTGCTGTTTAGATATGTTTGCCAACTGAACCATCTTGTAAAGCTCCCTGTTTTCCTGATGTTAAAAATAGTATCGCCTGTTTGCCTTATGGCTTATCCGAGAGGGACCAGCCATACGCAAGGTATCATGCCGTAATTCCACCCGAGGCAGAGCCGCCGGTAACCGGAAAGCAGGACCCCTTCCCCACCGCTTAGGAGGATTATCGGGGCCTTAAGAGCCAGCGAACCGGCGCTCTGCAACGCATCTTCCATCCGGGAATAGTTCTTCCGGTAGCCCCGTTTGGCACGGGCAAGGTACGTCTGGTACTCGTCATAGCGGTGATACGAAAGCGCAACCGAAATTTCGCCGATTGTCGCGGCGCGGGGATAGGAAACCAGCGCCCCGCACTCAAAGCGGGATACAATCCGCTCCCACGTAACCGCATGCGATTGGTACCACTCCTGCTTGGCCGGATGATTGAAAAACTCCCAGCGTTCCTCTTCGATGTCAGGCTTTAACCAGTCGATTGTGAGAGTAGAAGGTGAAATCATGGCCTCTCCGCTGCGTAAAAAACCACAGGGGGGTATCCCTGTGGTTTTTTACGTTATACATCACATATAACCTGACTACAGGCTCAGGTCGGCATGGCCATGGTACAGTTCATCCCGCTCCCGTGAGACATCCGCACTCTCCAGATACTCTTCAAAGCCCATGGTGCGGTCAATGACGCCCCCCGGAGTAATCTCGATGATTCGGTTGGCAACGGTTGAGACAAACTCATGGTCGTGTGAAGCAAACAGGATCACCTCACTGAACGCGATCATACCGTCATTCAGGGCGGTGATCGATTCCAGATCCAGATGGTTGGTCGGTTCATCAAGGATAAGTACATTGGCGCCGGTCAGCATCATGCGCGACAACATACAGCGGACTTTTTCTCCACCGGAGAGGACAGTCGTTTTTTTCATTGCTTCTTCACCTGAAAAAAGCATTCTGCCGAGAAAGCCGCGCGCAAAGGTTTCACCTTCGGTGGGGGGTGAATACTGCCCCAGCCATTCAATAAGGGTCATCTCACGCTCAAAGTACTGGCTGTTTTCCTTGGGTAAATAGGCGCTGGAAATGGTAATACCCCAGCGGAAGCTGCCACTGTCCGGCTCCAGCTCACCGGCCAGAATCTGGAAGAGTGTCGTTCGAGCGAGCGAGTTAACTCCGACAAAGGCGATTTTGTCCCCCTTGCGCACGATCAGGTCAAGATTATTCAGCACCTTGACCCCATCAATCGCTTTGGTCAGGCCCTCAATTTCCAGAATGATGTCGCCGCAGGCCCGCTCCGGCTTGAAGACCACATGCGGATATTTGCGGGATGAGGTTGGCATGTCCTCCAGGGTGAGTTTATCAAGCAGCTTCCGGCGCGATGTAGCCTGCTTTGCCTTGGATGCATTAGAACTGAAACGTTGGATAAACGCTTTAAGTTCATCAGCTCTTTCGGATACTTTGCGGTTTTCGTTCTGCTTCTGCTTTAAGTTTAACTGGCTGGCGTGATACCAGAAATCATAATTGCCGACATAAATTTGAATGCGACCGAAATCAATATCAGCCGTGTGGGTACATACCTGATTAAGAAAATGTCGGTCATGGGACACAACAATAACTGTGTTGGAAAAACGGAAGAGAAATTCCTCGAGCCATTGTATGGATTTCAGGTCAAGGTTATTGGTCGGTTCGTCCAGCAAGAGAACATCCGGATTTCCAAACAGGGCTTGTGCCAGCAATACGCGTACCTTATCGCCGGCTTCAAGCTCTTTCATCTGCTTGGTCCGCAGTTCTTCGGGGATACCGAGACCGTTCAGAAGTACGGCCGCCTCTGATTCGACTTCATAGCCATTCATTTCAGCAAAATCACCCTCAAGCTCGGCGGAGCGAACCCCGTCCTCTTCAGTAAACTCAGCCTTGGAATAGATAGCCTCACGTTCCGTCATGACTTTATATAATCGTTTGTGCCCCATGATGACCGTATTGAAAACGGTTTCATCGTCGAAAGCAAACTGGTCCTGACGGAGAACAGCTATTCTCTCCCTTGGACCGACTATTACTTCGCCCTTGTCGGCATCAAGTTCGCCGGCAAGAATCTTGAGAAAAGTCGACTTCCCTGCCCCGTTGGCACCGATTAACCCATAACAGTTACCGGGAGTAAATTTGATATTAACATCCTTGAAGAGTACTCGTTTGCCATAAGAAAGGGTGATATTTGACGCTGCAATCATGCTGTTCTGGTGCTCCTTTTTAGTAAGTTGAAGGTTATTCCGCTCATTTTTGGATACGTACATGCATCGCACGTATTCACTTTACCCGGGTTAAGAAATAAAAAACCACAGGGCATGGTGACCTCTGTGGTTCACGAACTTCTGAATATTATCACAAGTTTTCACTATGGGGCAATACATTTCAGATTTGTTTCAGATTTGCATACAACGAAACACACGAATCTGCCTGGCTATACAGAATCCTCCATCAGATTGACTTTTAACTACCTGTAATGGTATTCAGGTCATGCATCTCATTAAGCCCTGATAAACAGGAGAAGTGCGTTAACGAAGTCATTTTCTGCACAGGAACCGCAGAAACAGACTTCTATCTTACTAAGGAGTTTCCGTGCCAAAAAAACATCATCGCTTATTCACGTTCGTATCAAAACATCCACGTCTGATACTTGCTCTTGCTCTCCTTATTTCCAGCATCTCAGTAATCTATACGATAAGAAATATGGAGTTTCTGACCGGCCGCGACGATCTGATGCCAAGGAACGCTCCTTTTCAGGTTGATTACCGTGCATACCGCGCCGAGTTTGGCGATCAGGAAGAAATTGTTGCAGTGATCGAGTCGGACGATGCCGAAAAATCGACCCGTGCTGCCGATGCACTTTACGCAAGACTTAACAGGGATAAAGGTCAATTCCGTGAAGTGTTCTACCCCGGCGGCCTTCCTTTCTTCCGCAAAAACGGTCTGCTGTTCATGCCGCTGAACGAGATAAAATCTTTGCGCCACACGCTGACCATGGCCGCGCCAGTGCTAAAAGAACTGGCAGGAGCACCTTCTGTCCAGACACTTTTCAACAGCCTGACCGGTCAAATCGATGGCTATTTGAAATCGGGTGATCCTGCTGAACTGAAAAGCCTCACCTTCATGTTGACCTCGTTGAATAAGGGCTTTAAAGCCTTTGAAGGCACATCAAGCGGATTATCCATGGATTCTTTTCTAAAGGGTGGCGGCGACAAACCATCTATGCTGGAAAGTGCCGGAAAACAGCAGATTATCACCATGTTACCGGTCAAGGAAAAGGGAAGCTTTGTCGCATCCGAGAAGTCAATCAAGGCCGCCCGTGCCGCCCTGAACGACATCCTGAATAAGCCGGAATTCAAGGGGATTAGTGGTGGTCTGACCGGCGTACCGGTGCTGGAATATGAAGAAATGGCTACCAGTCAGCACGACATCGGTATCGCCACGATCCTGTCGCTAACACTTACCGTAACCCTGCTGCTATTTGCTTTCCGCGGCATCCTCAACGTCATAGCCGCCATGGTTTCATTGATTGCAGGAATCTGCGTTTCTTTCGGCTTCGCAACCGTTGCCGTCGGACATCTCAACATCCTATCAATGGTTTTCGCCATTATGCTGATCGGACTGGGGATTGAGTACGGCATTCAGGTCGTATTACGCTATCAGGAGGAACTAAAAGGAGGCGTCAATGGCATGGAAGCCATTGACATCGGCCTTACCTCGAATATTCGCTCAATTATCATGGCAGCCGCCACCGTGGCCCTGGCATTCGCCACCTTCGCCTTCACCGATTTTAAAGGAATCGCCGAACTGGGCACCATCGCTGCCGGTGGGGTGTTCATCTGCGTGCTTGCCACCTTCACCGTCCTGCCAGCCATGCTGGTGCTGTTGGAGCGATTCCGGAAAGTGCCGGCAACTGTAAACCATCTCCCTCTCTCTGTGACACCTGATACAGATGAATTAGGCCGCCACACCTTCTTGCGGGCCATTTTCGCCAAACCGCACCTGGTAATTACCGTTGCAGCAGTCTTGTCGCTTATCTGTCTGTATCCGACCCTGACCATGCGCTTTGATTACAACCTCATGAACCTGCAGGCCAAGGGGTTGCAGTCGGTAGAGTACGCCTATAAGCTGATGAGAAGCAAAGAAAACTCCGGCTATTTTGCCGTTGTGACTGCGAAAAATGCAGCGGAAGCACGCATTCTGACCGAACGCCTGGAAAAACTGCCGGCCGTTGACCATGTTGTCAGCAAACTGACCTTTGTGCCGGAGCAGCAGAGCGAGAAACTCGCCGAACTGGCAAAACTTCGCCAGGTAATGGCCTCAATCAGACCGGTCCCGTATGAAGAAAACCTGCAGGTTATGTCCCTCCCCACGGTTTTTGAAAATTTCCACAACCGGGTGGAGAAGCTTAAAAATTCACTTGAAGCCAGGAAGGCTCCTGAAGCAGAGCCGGTCTCTGCCTTTTTGGCCACCCTCGACAGTTTTTTCAAATCGCTGGATAAGGAAAAAGACAGGAATGCGCTCGGGATGTTGCGGGATTTTCAAGGAAGCATGTTTGCCGAACTGCCCGACAAGCTGCGGATGATGAAGGAGAGCCTGGAGGCCGCACCGATCACAGAAGCCGATGTCCCACAGCAGCTTTTACAGCGTTTTACCGGTAAGAGCGGCAAACTACTCTTGCAAGTGTCGCCGAGGAAGGAGATCTTTGAGCGCGAACCGCTGCAGGAATTTGTCCATCAGGTCAAGAGCATCGCCCCGCATGCCACCGGAGAGCCGATCATGGTTTTTGAATCACTCTCTGTGCTGCGCGATGCCTACCTGAAGGCATTCATCTATGCGTTCATCGGTATCGCCGCAATCCTGCTGATCAATTTCAAGAGTGTTCGCTATGCCGTGTTGGGAACGGTTCCACTCGGTGCCGGTTTGCTGCTGATGATTGGTGGAATGCGTTTGATGGGAGTCAGCTTCAATTCAGCCAACATCATCGTCTTGCCGCTGATTCTTGGGGTGGGCATTGACTCGGCCATCTACATCATCAACCGTTATCGCCAGGGGAGTGAAACACCCGCCCAGGTGGCCACCCGCAGCGCCGGTGTCGGGGTATTCCTGAACGCCCTGACGATCCTGTTCAGCTTCGGAGCCCTGATGGTTGCACACCATCAGGGAGTATTCAGTATCGGTGCCGTTATGTCGCTCGGCATGATCGCCAGCGTGGCGTCATTTCTGATATTTCTTCCGGCGCTCCTGACACTCTGGGGAAAACGCTGACTAGGTCAGTTTTTCAGCCGGTTTAATCTGTTTTTGTAGATATAATTGGTCCCTTGAATATATGCCAGGCCATCCATCAGCAGATCTTCTTGCGGATGCAGTACGGTAGTCGCGCCGTCCTTGCGGACAAAGCTGTAGTAATCAGCCTCTTTTTGCGGACCAAGAACCAACAGCTTGTCGTTATGAATGTAGCCCAGTTTTTGATAGGTTGAAATAAAAGCCCGATCATCCCAACTACCAGAAGTCATTACATCCTTACCGATAAACGCGCTGGTATACTTGAAATTAAGCAGTCCAAGTAACGTTGGGGCAATATCAATCTGGCTCATCATCCGGTCGACAACCTGAGGTTTGATGTGGGCAGGAGCATAGATAAAAAGCGGGATTTCATAATGTTTTACCGGCAAGGCCAGTTTTGCGGCGCTATTGCCACAGTGGTCCGCCACTATGACAAAAATGGTGTCATTGAACCACGGTTTCTTTTTTGCCTCGGCCAGCAGTCGGCCGATCGAATAATCGGCATATTTAACACCGCCATCGCGACCGGTTTTCGATGGGATATCAATCTTGCCATCGGGATAGGTAAAGGGGCGGTGATTCGATGTTGTCATGACGACACTGAAAAAGGGTTTTTTCGCAGTATAAGAATGATCCGCTTCCTTGATAACCTTTAAAAACAGATCCTCATCGCACACTCCCCAGGCATTGGTAAAGGTAATTTCGTCATTTGAAAAATTTGCCCTGTCAACCGTGGAAAATCCATTATTTGCAAAGAAATAGTTCATGTTGTCAAAATAGCCATACCCTGCATAGATAAACTTGTTATCGTACCCGTTTTCTTTCATAATCGAGCCCCATGAAATGAAGTTTTCATTGTTGGGGCGCTTTATTATCGAAGTTCCCGGCAGTGGTGGCAGAGAGAGATTAATTGCCTCCAGTCCGCGCACGGTCCGGGTTCCATTTGCATACAGATGCGTAAAAAAGAGCGATTCTTTGGCCAGTTTATCAAGAACGGGGGTCAATCCCTTCTCATTACCGAATGAAGTAAGAAACTCGGCGCTCAGGCTCTCCTCAACCACCAGCACGATATTCAGGCGTTTTTCCGCACCGCCCGGATCTACGACATGGGTAATAGACGGCCCATCCGGATCGACAAAAGTGCGGTTTTTTCCCTTCAGCAGCACTTTCAGACGCGCAAGCACCGCTTTGTCATCCTTGTTGACATAGAACCTGTTATAATCCAGCTCATTATTTCTGAATGCAGCAAAAAGACAATAGATGCCGTTTCCAGCCAACTCATCCGCATAATTATTAGGAGAAATATGTGTCTGAGACAAGTCAACCGCTGCAAATGAAAGTACCGGCAGCAAAAGAAGCGCCGTGCCGACCTTCAGTCGCCCCCCGATGCGCGATTTGTACATAAAGGAATGTGACAGCTGCTTCATTACCGGCATGAAGACAACTATGTTTAACAGGAAAACAGCAGCAAGAATCCAGTTAACCGGGTATGACTCTCGAATATTACTGATTACTTCATTTGTATAAATCAGATAATCAACGGCGATGAAATTAAACCGGGTGGCAAATTCATCGAAGAAGGTGTACTCGGCAACCATATTAAACAGCATCAGGTAGGTAAGCACAAATCCGGTAACATACGCACACATTTTAAAAAACACACTATTGAACAGCCTGTCAGACAGAATAACGGCAACAACGACAAACGGGATGGCAAAGTACGAAAACGTCACGCAATCAAAGAAAAAACCGACCGCATAGATCTTCACGAGCAGCAGAGGCGTCAGTTCAAGCTGAGAAAGCGACTTCACCAGCAAGATCGTCCGGGTTACAGTGGAAGAAACAACAATAATCAACCAAAGAATATACAACGAATAAAATCTGTTTTTAGCGAGCATATACACAAATGTCCTTTTTATTATCCACCCCCTTAATAAGAGTGCCGGAATGGTATTACAAAATCAGGGGGCGGTTACGGCAATAACTTGGCTGCCCTCTTCTCCAGGGTTAATGACCTGAATTCTAAAATTCTTGTTAACCGGCGAAAAGGGATGACGCTGGTAGACAAGCTTAGTACAGTCAACAAAAATCAGCTTATCTCGTTCAGTCATATCCTGTGCGTCCCCGCCTCCGCCGCCGATCTTTACGCCATCCACATATATTGATGAGTTTTGGTTAAAGTTTCTTCCGGTAATAATCAATTCATAATAGTTGACATAATCATTCCCCACTGTTATCTGGCCAATTTCAGGTTTGGTTTCAACAACAAGTGTCAGCGGTATAGAACTGTTATCAAGAGCGTTTTTTACCTGCACATGGTAAAGTCCTCCGGACACAGCCGGGACAGTAAAAGAAATTGAGCTGGAAGAAAGAAGTGTGCTGGAAATCACCGCCCCGTTAAAGAAAAGCATCGATGTGTTACCAAAATTTTCTCCGCGGGCAATAACTTCACGTTCCTTACCCGTAGCACAAGAACTGATCCAGGACGGCTGCAGAGAGCTAAGAACGGGACGGGCAGGAAGAACCATAAAATTATAGGATCTGCCGACCGTGCCATCGGTGCGTTTCAGATAAAGGGCGTATAGCCCCGCTTCCAACTGTGGCGGAATGGTAAATTCTGCCTGTTTGGTACCAGTGACCCTAGCGGGAATTTCAACACTCCCCAGAAAAACAGTAGCATTTTCTCCAAAACCGGTCCCGGTCAGCAGTACCTTTGTACCCGGTTCGGCCTGGGTAGGAATAATGCTGAGAACGGTTATCGGGACTGCCCCGAACAAAGGATTCGCAGCCGCCGTGTTTACCAATACGGGTTGTTCTACAATGGACGCTTCACACGTCAGACAAAAGCTGAATACTAAAATGACCGCTCGCAAGGATGTAAGTAGCATAAGGACACTTCCAATCAATTAGCATTGAGATATAGTTGTTGACTTATCCTTTAACCGTCATCGACAGCCAGATTCCACTCAACATAAAAATAATATTTGCACCCCAGGCGGCAACTACCGGGGTTAAAACACCGCTTCGGCCATATGAGAGCAATACCGCATTGACAACAAAATAGACAAAACCGATTCCAATGCTGGCGCCAATTCCCATCGCGATACCACCGGAGCGGCTGTTCCGCAAAGCAAAGGGAATTCCAAGCAACACCATTATCAAAGCCGCAAACGGTGAAGCAATCTTGGTGTGCATCAATGTCAGATAACGATAGGCCTGATAACCGCCCCGTCTCAAATTTTCAGCATATTCATTCAGCGTACGGATACTCATATTATCAGCATCTTTATCCAGAACCTGTAAATCCTCGATTTTAAGGTTGAGGTTAACATCCATCGTCTGTGCAAGATGCGGCGCATATCCGGTTACAGACGTAAAGTTTCTCAGGGCTGTTGACTTCAGCTGCCAGTGTCCCTCCCTGTATACTGCCGAATCGGCGTTAATCCTGCTGACCGGATTCATACGTTCGTCAACGTTCCAGACAACAACACCGCTCAGCGTCCGTGTTTTGGGGTCAAACAAACGTGCCTGCAAAATCATCGACTTGGAACGAAACCAGATATTGTTGCGCTTGAAAGTAACATTATCATCTTTTTTCTTGATCTTGACCCGATCAATCAACTCTGTGCGTGCATAGCTATGCGGCAAAACAAACTCGGAATTGATCAACAACACAATACTGGCAACAAATCCGAGGGTCAACATCGGCAGAGCAATTTTCAGCAGACTGACACCGCAACTGCGCATCGCAATAATTTCGCTGTCACGCGAAAGCACTCCAAGCGTCAGCAATGTGGCCATAAGAATAGAAAATGTGGCTGTACGGCTGACCATCTCAGGAAGCTTCCAGATAAAATATTGGATAATATCGCCTGCAGCCCCCCCGACACGCAGAAAACGCGGAATTTTCTCAATCAAATCAATAACCAGATAAATCCCGACAAAACCACTCAAGCAGAGCATAAGAAGCCGTAACCAGGTCCGGGCAATATAGCGGTAAAGAATACCCATCTCAGGTCGTTTTCCGAAAATAACCAAGAACCTTTCTTAACGGAAACAAGGGGATGCTCTTTTCCAATGATGCCATTCGTAAAAAGTACCATCCCATAACAAAGAAAATCAAATCAGGAATCCAGAGCGCAATTACAGGAGGGACAACGCCTCTCTCCGCCACTGTCCGCACAACCGACATCATCACGTAATAGGAAAGAATAATTGCAATACTTACCGTAAAACCTCCCGATTTACCTGATCTGCGATTTTGCAGCCCCAAAGGAACGGCAAGGATTGCAAACACGATCGAAGCGAATGGAAAAGTAAACCGGCTATAAAGCTCTGTCTGTAGTTTTAAACGTTTTACGGCAGTAGTATCAGGATCATCTATCTGATGCTGAAGTTCGGATAACCACATATCCGGTTCATTCCGGGATATTGCTGCACTCCCCTTTTCGCCGATCATCATGCTGTATTCACCAAAATGAACCAACCGGTAAAGGCCATTTTTACCAGTAACATGGATAGAGCCGTCATATAACGACAGCAAGAGGGCCTGACTGCCAACAGCACTGGAAACACTGCCGTTTCTTGCAAATATCGTCATGGGATGATCGGAATTGCGACCATCGTAAATAACAACACCTTTCAACGCATGGCTTTGTTCATCATAATGATCGGTATACATGATGACACCCGGAATATCATCCCAGAATGTTTTTTCGCGAATGGTTGCCGTGATATTCTGCTTCAGCACCTGAAAACTGAGTTCCTTGAAAGCGCTATTGCCCCATGGTACGCCAACCGTACTTGCTCCCAGCGCCAGTAGCATGGCAACAAGCGCACAGAAGATTACCGGCGGCAACATTTGAAAAAGGCTTATGCCACTGGCCTTGATAACAACAATTTCGTTATCGGCCGAAAGTCTCCCGAATGCCAGCAGCACTGCAAGCAAGAAGGCCATTGGAATTGTAAAAACTAGAAAGGAAGGAATTAGATACAGAATCATCCTACTGACATCTGCCAGGGGGACGCCACGTGACACGACGAGATCAGTCAGAGTGATCAGCCGCCCCATCAGCAAAACCAGGGTGAATATGACAATACCAAGCAGAAAAAGCGAAGATATTTCACGCATTATGTAAAAGGATAAAATACGTTTCACTGATTGATAATACATGAGCAGGAGAAATGTGTAAAGGGGCGTGGAGTATGCAAAGAAATAATGCTTTCGAATGCGCGACGATCTTGATAAACGGACCAACGGCTACTGATTTGATGGCGCTGACGCGCCACGCGCCCTGCCGGGCGCAACAGTAGAAGGGCCATGCTGGTTGCCATGGCCCTTCAGACTATTCTCAATTTAATTGGAT
>JABBNX010000094.1 GCA_019352135.1 Pseudomonadota bacterium | reverse complement strand
TTTTGCTGGCATTAATGTTGGCAGAAATGTTATGCTCTTTACAGGTATAAATATTAATAAAAAAAGGTATTACAGATAGTTGTTACATAACAAAAGGTGGCATTAATGTCGGTAGATGTAGCACAAAAACTTGGATTATATACCAGGATTAGCGGGATGGAACCTATGACAGTAGACAGCGGCCCACTGGCGGATCTGGCGGCACAGGTGCTTGCCAAATCCGCGGCTCTAAGCTCGGCACTGCCTGAGGCTACCCAGACATCAATGCACGAACTGTTGCGAATCATCAATAGTTATTACAGTAACATGATTGAAGGCAATTCTACCCATCCTATCGATATTGAGAGAGCGGTTCGTAAAGATTACTCTACCGATCCCGCAAAGCGTAACAAACAGATAGAGAGTATTGCCCATATCGAGTGCCAGCGGCAAATCGAGGATATACTCGCCACTGAACCGGATACGGAGATAACCTCCCAGGATTTCTTGTGCCGCGTTCACAAGCTTTTTTATGACAAACTACCTGATGACCTCAAGCTGGTAAAAAATGAGACGACTGGTGAAGTGCTTGAAGTAATTGGCGGCGAAACCAGAGATCATGATGTGCAGATTGGCGTTCATGTCGGTCCAGCCAGCGTATGTCTGGATGATTTCCTTGACAGATTCCATGAAAAATACAGTTCTCAGTCTCATGGCGTTTCTCCTATTATTGATGTTGCAGCCTCTCATCATAGATTGATGTGGATACACCCTTTTCTTGACGGGAATGGTCGTGTGGCTCGCCTTTATACAGACGCAGCGTTTCGTAAACTCCTACCTGGTTATGGCATTTGGAACGTGAGCCGCGGTCTGGCCCGTAACAGGCAAAGGTATTATGATGCGTTGACTCAAGCTGATTCACCGAGAAGGGGAGATCTTGATGGAAGAGGTAATCTATCTCGCAGAGGACTGGAAATATTCTGCCAGTTTTTCCTTGAAGTGTGCGTAGATCAGATTGATTATATGGGAAGTGTTTTAAAGTTTGAAGGCTTGTCGGAGAGGATCAGGAGTTACGTTACCCTGCGGATAATGAATGTAGCACACATTCCAACCGGGACTCCAACCGCGGGTAAAATGAGGCCGGAAGCAATTTACTTGCTTCAAGAAGCATTGTTACGGGGAGAAGTAGCTCGTAGTGATGTGAGCAGATTAACTGGTCTGGGCGATCGTATTTCCCGAGGACTTGTTTCAGATCTCCTGAAGGAGAAGCTACTGGTTTCTCCAATGCCGCAAGGTGGACTGCGCCTCGGATTCCCAGTTCATGTAGTAGAATATTATTTCCCAGGACTTTACCCACCTTCTGGTAGTTAATTGATTGTACAGATTATGATTATGCTTCTTCGGTGATCCGGAGGGGCTTTTTTATGTTTAGGGCGGTTTTTTTCAGCCTACTTTATTGAACGGCCATTTTCCCGTTTCTGACAAATAATCAACACGATGGCAGTGCCGACTCCCAGAGGTAAGATGTGGACTGCAGCCGCAATACGCTTCATTTGAGTGGTTAATTCCGACATATGGTGTGCTAAAGTTGAACCTGTCAGCCGCTTCACTAAGTATCATACGCAACGGCGTTAGAATGTGATTTATCCGGTCATTCGACAATCCTTCTTTGGTTCCGTTCTGAACTTTGGCGAGCGTAGAACGGAATTTGAGAATTTGTCCCTTGGTGATTCGGCTGACCTCTTCTTCACCGAATATTGGCAGCAGATACTTACTGTACGTAATTCTCAATGTTGCCCGATAAGACCGCTTCCATCCGATCTCATTTTCGAGATACCACTCTTCTGCAAAATCTTTGAACAAAGGCGTCGTTGGTTTATCAGTTGTCAAAGCACTATTTTGCTGAATGACAGTCACATGAGGTTTTTTTTGTCTGGTGTTATCTGCCGGAATAGCCCATGGTGATTTTCAAGGAGTGCAAAATAATGAGCGTTATTGGAATCGGTATTATGTGGGCATTTTCTTTTGTAGTATTTACAATTATTACCAAGTGGCCTATGGGCAAAGTAAGCGACCAACGTGCTGCATATTGGTCTAAGTATGAAGACAAAAAATAGGTAGTTAGCTTGCAAAAATGAAAAAAGAGCCGTCACCCGTTAAGAGTGGCGGCTCTTTTTTTACCTGCATCCAAAATAGCTGAGCGTCAATTATATGTTTTTACGGCGTCAGATTATCAAGTGCTGTATGTGGGCTGCAGCCGGTGTATGTTGTATTCTTCTCGTTATGTTTCAATCTTCTGCCGAGCATCTTCTTCTCGTTACAGGGTTAAATTAATCATCTTACCAATTGTGCAACTTTTGTTGCATAACAATATGAGCCTCTCAAAAGATGTATTCCAATTATTTCCTGTTTTGCAACGGTAAATATCTTTCCTCTCCTGCAATATTTATTGCTTACTTACTGTATGCATTCCAGGTAAGTATTACCTAACAACATACCGAATTTACTAATAAAATTATGTTTTTTTTAATGGCACGCACGATGCACAAGATATCGGTGAAATAAAGTTTCAACTGCATACAAGATCAAGAAAATTCATGTGGATAGGGTACCTACTGCGATTTTACGCATAGTTGCGTACTGATGCAGAGTAATACTGTAACCGGGAGACAGTATGCTGCTACATGTCACATACATATATTTACGGCTGTACAATCATTCGCAAGTTTAACCGACTAGTTTAAAGCGATTTGGGGAATATTGTGGCGTTCATCAAGCCTGTTTGTTGGGCACATTACGAGGAGGTAAGTATGAAAAATCTTAATATGTACCTGGTGTTTTTCCTGAGTCTCTGTTTTGTTGCATCATTATCTGTTTTTGACGAGGCAATGGCTGCTAACAGAGCAGGACAATTTTCCGTGTCTCCTGTTATTGGCGGTATCACCTTCGATGGTGAGCAGCATTTGGAAACCAGGCCCTTCTACGGAATCAGGGGTGGATATAATTTTACCGACGCTTTTGGCGTGGAGGCGCTGTTTGATTATGCGCGTACGCAAACAACCAGGGGCGACGGAGATGTGGATTTTTACCGGTATGGTGCTGAGATGCTGTATCACTTTATGCCTGAGTCCACGTTCGTTCCCTATGTAGCCGCCGGTTATGCAGGTGTAAACTTTGATGCTCCGGGTGGAGTTATGTTCAACACTGTACGGGGTGCTTTTGACTACGGAGTCGGGCTTAAATATTTTATTAACGACAATATCGCATTGCGTGGCGATGTACGTCACCTGATATATCGTCATGACGGTACATTACAGGCTGTTGAGTACTCGCTCGGCCTCTATATCCCTTTCGGGGGTGCAAAGCAGGCAACAAAGGTGCTGGAAAAACCAGTTGAACCGGTACCAGAAGCTGTTCAACAGCAACCTGAAGAAGCGCCGCTTGAAGAAATCCCGGCAACGGAACCGCAGCCAGGCAAATATAAATATTGCATTTCCCTCAATATTCATTTTGACATAGACAAGGCAGATATTCGGCCGCAATACGGCGCTGAGGTTGCCAGGGTCGGCGATTTCATGAAGAAATACGACACTACCACCGCTGTGATCGAGGGTGATACCGATAATGTGGGGGCGTACGAGCACAATATGGAACTCTCAAAACGTCGCGCCGAGAGTGTGGTGAATTATCTGGTCGATCATTTCGGAATTGAGCGTTCCAGACTTTCTGCCAAAGGGTACGGTTCCAGCCGTCCCGTTGCCGATAATACCACTGATGAAGGCAGGCAGAAAAATCGCCGGATCAATGCGATCATCGATTGTGCCTTTGATGTGAAAGGGATCACGCCACCCGATATGCTTTGTATGTTTCTTAAAATAGAATTCGACTCGGGCAAAGCTGAAATCCAGCCAAAATATTATAGTGAAATAGATACGGTTGGTGAATACCTGAAGAAGTACCCGACAACAACTGCCCTCATCCAAGGGTATACTGACAACGTTGGTGGGAATGACTACAATATGAAATTATCACAGCGCCGTGCCGAGAATGTGGTGAACTATCTGGTGGAAAAATTCGGTATTGACCGTTCCCGCCTCACAGCCAAGGGGTACGGCTCTACCCATCGGGTTGCTTACAACAATACGCCGGAAGGACGGAAGAAAAATCGCAGAATCAACGCAATTATTGGTTGTACTGTCAAGTAATAACTGAGCCGGTCGGTCCCCATAGTGTCTCAACTGGGCCGACCGGCTCCAGTATGATTTTTCTATAAGCGTCTCTCAGGTAGAGCTGAATTAAAACGCTGAGGTCGTGATGGTAGTTTGCACCAGCCGGAGAAATACATGAAAAGTACCTGTAACCACGTTTTAGGATTGATCTTTACGATCGTAATTTTGGTCATGTCTTTGATAGTGCCTGCGCGAGGAGCCGAGATTACCCGTAGCACTCTTCAAAACGGCCTGCGGGTCGTTATTGTCCGTAATACCCTTGCCCCGGTTGTTGCCGTCCAGCTGAATTATCTGGTCGGCTCCGTAGAATCTCCGCCAGGTTTTCCCGGTATGGCTCATGCCCAGGAGCATATGATGTTTCGAGGTAGCCCGGGGTTATCAGCCGACCAGCTTGCCACTATTATTGCTGCTACCGGAGGGGAATTTAACGCCGATACCCAGCAAATGGTGACCCAGTATTTTGCCACCGTTGCAGCCGAGGATCTTGATTCCGTGCTTAATGTCGAGGCAATCCGTATGCGCGGGATTATTGATAGCCAGAAAGGATGGATGGAAGAGAGAGGCGCGATCGAGCAGGAGGTGCAGCGGGATTTGTCGAGCCCCGAGTATCTTCTCAGTGTCCGGCTTCAAGAAGAAATTTTCGCGGGAACTCCGTATGCACATGACGCTCTTGGTACCCGTTCCTCTTTCGATCAGACCACCGCAGCGATGTTGCAGAAATTTCACTCTGACTGGTACTCGCCAAATAACGCCATCCTGATTATTGTTGGCGACGTTGAGCCGGAACGAACTCTGAAAATGGTGCGGCACCTTTTTAGAGCAATTCCGGCGCATCCTGTGCCTTCCCGCCCTGAAGTCAAGCTTCAGACACTCAAGCCGGCTTTTATTGAGCTCGACTCAAATCTTTCCTATAGCCTCGCAGTAGTTGCCTATCGTTTCCCCGGTTACGAGAACCCGGATTATGCTGCCGGTCAAGTGCTGGGGGATGTGCTGTCGAGTCAGCGAGGCAACCTTTATGCTCTGGTACCGGAAGGGAAGGCGCTCTCAGCCGGATTCGAAAACATGACGCTGATGAAAGGTGGTGTCGGCTTTGCTACGGCGGCATTTCCCCAAGGGGGGGATAGTACTGCACTTATCGCCACGCTTAAGGACATCATTGCCGGTTATGTTAAGAATGGCATTCCACTCGAACTGGTGACAGCAGCGAAACGGCATGAGATCGCTGATGCCGAGTTCCAGAAGAACTCAATTTCGGGGTTGGCCTTTGCCTGGTCACAAGCGCTTGCTGTCGAAGGCCGGAACTCCCCAGACGACGATATCGAGGCGATCCGCCGAGTCACTGTTGATGATGTCAACCGTGTTGCCCGTACTTTCCTTACAAATGATACGGCGATTACTGCACTCCTCACCCCGCATCCGTCGGGGAAACCGGTTGAGTCGAGAGGATTTAGCCGTGGTAAAGAGTCATTCGTGTCAAAAAACGTTACACCAGCCATGCTCCCGAAATGGGCAGATAAACTTACCAAATCCCTGCCGAAGGTGGCCAACGGAAGAAGACCTTCAGTCTTCCGATTTGCCAATGGTTTGCGTCTCATTGTCGTGCCTACTACGACAAGTGACTCCATCGGTGTCTATGGCGAAGTGAAAAACAATCCATACCTCGAAACTCCGCCGGGGAAGGAAGGGGTAAGCGAGTTGCTCGACGGGCTCTTCTCATACGGGACGACTACCCTCAACCGTCTCGACTTCCAGGCGGCACTCGATGAGATAGCCGCCGAAGAATCAGCGGGAGCCAGCTTTTTCCTGAATATTCTGAAGGCTCATTTTGCCAGGGGGGTGGAACTGCTCGCCGATAACATCCTCCACCCGGCCTTGCCAATAGATGCTTTCAAGGTTGTACAAACGGAGACCGCCGCTGCCGTGGCCGGAGAACTGCAAAGTCCTGCCTGGTTGGTTGGGCAGGCGCTCAACAAGGGACTTTATCCCATGGGTGATCCCACACTTCGCCATGCCACCCCGAAAAGCATTGCCGCCATTACACTTACAGACGTCAAAGCCTATCATCAGACAGTGTTCCGTCCAGACCTGACGACTATTGTCGTTATCGGTTCAGTGACGCCGGCGGAGGCTAAAAAAGTTATCGGGAAATATTTTGGCAGCTGGCATACCACGAGCCCCCGGCCGGCAACGGAACTTCCGCCGGTGCCACTCAATAAAACGACTGCTGTCAGAGTACCGGACAAAAACCGGGTACAGGATGAAGTGACGCTCGCTGAGACTCTTGGCATTACCAGGAAAAATCCTGATTATTATCCGTTGCAGGTCGGGCTTCATGTCCTTTCGGGAGGCTTTTATGCGACAAGACTCTATCATGACCTGCGCGAGCGGGCCGGATTGGTTTACACGGTAGAGGCGTTTCTCCATGCCGGTAATACCCGCTCGCTTTTCGGGGTTTTCTACGGCTGCGACCCGCAGAATGTTTCGAAAGCCCGCACGCTTGTTGAACGGAACATCTACAAAATGCAGAAAGAGCCGGTTTCCATGGCCGAGCTTCGCCAGGCCAAGACACTTCTTCTGCGCCAGATGCTTTTGTCAAATACCAGCACCGGCAGTATTGCGGTGGATCTTCTTGGTTTGTCACTGAATGGGCTTCCACTTGACGAACCATCTCGTGCCGCACGGAAGTACCGCACAATCACCGCACACCAGGTCAGAAAAGCTTTTAAACGTTGGATACGGCCTGATGGCTTCGTACAGGTCACCCGGGGGCAACTCCTCACGGAATGATTTTCCAAACGCCGCCTCATGCAGGGCAGTAAGCATGGAATCCATGTAAAAAACAAATTGCGCTACGAATGCGCATAAGGAGGCATCAAATGAAAAAAATTGTTGGAATTCTAGGAGTAGCAGTTCTTTTTAACCTGACCGGGTGCGCAACACATGATTATGTCCGTTCTCAGGTTGACCCGTTGACAGAGCGCCTTGGCAAGCTTGAATCCAAGGTGTCACAAATCGGTGGAGCTGCAGAAGGTGATAAGGCTGCCATCATGCAGGCAAACGACAAAGCCCAGCAAGCTCTCGACATGGCGAACAAGATGGCGGGTGATGCCACGAAAGCGGATAACGATGCAAAGAGGGCTGAGGATGCTGCAATGAAAGCTGAAAATGCAGCAAAAGAGGCCGAACGGGCTGCCAATGAAGCTCAACATATGGAAAATAAATCCGAAAAGCTTTTCAAGCTTGATCAGAAAAAATAGCTTCATTTGCTTCAAAAGAGGATTTTGTATGCTGTCAGGAACAACCTGAATGATTGGCACTAAAGTTCATACGATGATCCGATCATATGTTGTACGTACTGCAGCATATCTCTGTTTTGTCTGGGTGGTGGTTCTGTTTCACCAGCGCGCTTTTGCGGCCGAAATTCAGTTTCGTCACGGCGTCGGAGGTTCAACAGAAATTCACACTGTCGGAGCCGATGATTCGCTTGTTGAACTGGCTCGACGTTACGATGTTGGCTACAACGAAATTGAAGCAGCCAATGCGGGGGTTGATCCTGTTATTCCTGATGCAGGAATTACGGTAACAATTCCGGGAAAATGGATACTTCCGGATATTCAGGCGCAGAAGGGAATTGTCATAAATCTGGCGGAGATGCGACTCTACTATTTTGACGTGCCGTCCAGAGGCTTGGTCGAGACCTTTCCCGTGGGGATCGGTGATGAAGGATGGGATACCCCCACCGGGACATTCCACATTATCGAGAAGATCGTAAACCCGGCGTGGCATGTACCTGCTTCGATAAGAAAGCAGAAGCCGGAACTCCCCCGAATAGTGCCGTCAGGACCTGATAATCCTCTCGGCACTCATGCCCTGCGCTTATCTGTCGGCACCGTGCTTATTCACGGTACTGATCGCCCGTTTGGCATCGGCAGAAGGGTCAGTCATGGGTGCATCCATCTGTATCCTGAGGATATTGTCCGGCTTTTCAGGAAAGTGCGCGTTGGCGCCAGAGTTGTCATAGTCCGGCAACCAGTAAAGGTTGCAACTGTTGATAACCGGGTGCTGGTGGAAATTCACGCAGATAAGAATGAAGAGTTGGAGGAGGAAACTGTAAATTTTTTGGAAAGGAAAGGATTACTCGACCGTGTTGATAATCGCAAACTGCAAAAAGCGCTATTAGTCAGGTCGGGGGTACCGACTGATATAACGAGGAATTAAAAGAGTAGGGAACAGCAGAATTTGTCAATGTCCGTGCTGTTCACAGGGTTACCTGTCTTGACCGTATTCCTCTTGTAATTGAACAGCCAAGCCAATCTAATCCTCGCGTGAATCAGGAACTATTTCGTATAAGGAGAACGTCATGGTTAAAAGGAAACTGGTACTGTTAGGTCGTTCAAGTTTGATTTCGTTGGTGATGTTTTTGATGCTTGTTATTCAGGGTGGCTGCGAGAACAGTGAAAAAACGAAGTTTGTCGGTTTTCCCCAGTCATTTGCGGATCTTGCCGAGAAGGTAAAACCGGCTGTTGTCAACATCAGTACAACCTCGACCGTAACTGTTCCAGGTGATCCTTTCCGCCAGTTTTTCGGCGGTAACCACGATGGTCAGAGTGATCCATTTGGATTTTTTTTCAAGCATTTCTCTAATGAGGTCCCAGACCAGAAGATGAAACAGCAGAGCCTTGGTTCCGGTTTTATCGTTGACAAGGATGGTTTTATCATTACCAACAACCATGTCGTAGATAATGCGGATGAGATCAAGGTCAAGCTTTCCGACGGCAGGGAGTTCAAGGCAAAAGTTATTGGTAGAGACAGTAAAACTGATCTGGCATTGATAAAGATCTCCTCTGTTTTTGAAAACCTGCCGATTCTGGCTTTGGGTGATTCGGATAAAATGCGTGTCGGCGATTGGGTAATGGCGGTGGGTAACCCATTTGGTCTGGAGCAGACGGTAACCCAGGGGATTATCAGTGCCACAGGCAGGGTTATCGGTTCCGGTCCGTATGATGATTTTCTACAGACAGATGCGCCGATTAACCCGGGTAACAGCGGCGGACCGCTTGTTAATCTCAAAGGAGAGGTTATCGGCATCAACACCGCCATTATTCCGGGAGGACAGGGGCTTGGCTTTGCCATACCCAGTTCGTTGGCCAAATCAATAACCAGTCAATTGAAGGAAAAAGGAAAAGTCGTCCGTGGCTGGATTGGGGTGACGATCCAGACCGTCACCCCGGAACTTGCCAAATCCTTCGGTATGAAGGAAGCGACAGGTGCTCTGGTCGGCGATGTCATCAAGGATGGCCCGGCAGAAAAGGGCGGAATTAAAACCGGCGATATTATCACCTCTTATGATGGTAAGACTGTCAAAACGGCCAATGATCTGCCTATATTTGTTGCCGAAACGCCGGTGGGAAAATCCGTTGATCTGACGGTGATCCGGCAAAACAAAGAAGTGCATGTGTCCATTAAAGTAGAAGAGTTGACGGCAGAGAAGATTGCCTCCCAGTCAAACGTCCCGGTACAGAGCTTTGGTATGAAGGTGGACAATATTACTTCTCAGTTGCGGCAGCAATTTGGCGTTTCGGAAAAGACGGGTGTCGTTGTGATAAGTGTCGAGCAGGGAAGCCTGGCTGGTGAATCCGGGATCCATCCGGGTGATATAATAAAAGAGGTGAATCGGAAATCGGTCAGAAACCTTGCCGATTATAACGCAGCCATGCGCGGGATCGGCAAGGATCAAGCAGTATTGATGCTGCTGAAAAGAGGGAAACAGACATTTTTTGTTAGTATGGAAAGTTAATGAGCTGTCTTGAGATCCATCGACTTATAAAATAGTACGGTAAAATAGGAGGATAAGCATGAATAAAAAATACAAAGTTTGTTTTTCAATCATTCCGTTTCTTCTTCTGGCGGTCTTTGCTACCAGATCTCACGCGCAAATAATTCAGAGCAACAACATGGCGTTAACTGACAGTCACATTATGCCGATGGAATCGTCCACCATAACACGGACTGCAATTGTTGCTCTGCGGCGTATATCCCAGGCCCGCTTGGATATTTATCATAAGGCATTGCCAAAGGCTCAACGTGATCTAGCCGAAGCTGTGCGGCTGATGGACACCATCAAAGATGAACTTTCGACGTCAACTGTAAAAAACCTTATTGAGATTGCCCGTACGCACCTTGAATATGAAAAAGCAGAGCAAGTTTTGCATGATCTGCCCCCGATCTATTCTTCTCTGGATACGATCTCGGTCTATATTCCGACTGAAAAAGCCAGGTGGTATATCGACAGGGCAAAGGGGTATCTGGAGAAAAATGACAAACCGGGAGCTGAGAGAGAGCTTGCCCTGGCCGGTAACTCATTGATTGTAATCGAAGTGGAACTGCCGCTTCTTAAAATGCAGCAGTATGTTGCCAAGGCACAGGGATACCTTGCTGCGAAAAATGGCAAAAAGGCTGACGAAGTTTTGCGTGTAGCGGAATTACGTGCCATGGATCTGTACACCGGAATAAATTCACCTCTTTTACAGGCAAACAAGAACCTTTGGCTGACATACCGGAATTTTTCAACAGCGACACCCTCCGATACGAAAGTACAGCTTTCGCAGGCACGGAAATATCTGAGCACGGCTGCAGCTGGTGGTGGAGTCCGAGGGAAGAAAGAGATTACCGAACTTTCGTCGGAATTGGGTGAGCTTGAGAAGAGGCTTGCCGGTGAAGGGAAAGTCGCGGAGTTTGAAATAAAAGCGGTGTGGGAAAAGAGTAAAGCCCTTGCCGATCGCTCGGCGGATTACCTCTCAGCCGGCCTCTCTAAAGAGGAAACAACTTTGAATATTCAAAGCAACCTGATCGAGGCCAAGCTGCATGTGGCATATGCCGAGACCTATCAGGTAACCACATCTGAACCGGAAAAAGCAATCAAGGAGCTCGACACGGCGTATGCTTATCTGCTTAAAGCCTCCGAGAATGATTTGGCGGGGCCTGCCGCCCGCAAAAAAATACTCGGAATTGGTAGCAGCCTTATGGCTCTTAAGGCAAACCCGGAAAAGAGGGATGCTGCTGTCCGGGAACGTTATGATACGCTTAAAGAAGAGTTGAATAGCCTGATTCAAAAAATGTAGGTGGAAATATGAAGAAAATACCTGCCATACGTGCAGCAAAATATATGTGTGTGCTTATTTTGCTGCCGCTCTTAAGTGGGTGCGTGACTAATCCTATCAGCTATGATGCCGCTCTGCCAGCAATCCATGGAGACCTGATAGAATCCCCTGTGTCTAACGACCAGCTTACTGGCGTTGCCATATCCCAGCAGGGAAGAATCTTCGTAAATTTCCCTCGCTGGGATAAAGATCCTCTGTACTCCGTGGCCGAACTGTTACCGGACGGATCGCTTCGTCCCTATCCGGACTACGGTTGGAACCGCTGGGGCAGAGATGAAGTTAGTCATCCTGAAGCCCATTTTGTCTGCGTGCAGAGTGTGACGGTAGACACCGACGATTTTCTGTGGGTTCTTGACCCTGCATCACCCGGATTCAGGGGGGTGATACCTGGTGGAGCGAAGTTGGTAAAAATAAACCTTACTACTGATACGATAGTGCGCGTCATCCCGTTTAGTGACGCAGTCGCACCTGGTACCAGCTACCTCAACGACGTACGGATTGATCAGGATGGGGCCTTTGCCTACATCACCGATTCGGGCACCGGCGCAATCATAGTGCTTGACCTGGCGACCGAGACAAGTCGGAGACGGCTGTCCGGCCATCAATCCACGAAGGCAGAACCGGGCTATGTCCCGGTGATTGGCGGCAAGGAACTGCGCGATGAAAATGGCCGGGTGCCGCAGATTAATGTTGATGGATTGGCGCTCGATTCATCAGGAGAGTATCTCTACTACCATGCTTTGACCGCCCGGACGCTCTATCGCATCAAGGCGTCAGTTTTGAAGAACTTTGCCATTTCGGAAGAACAGCTGGGCGGATATGTGGAACGAGTGACTGAAACCGGGGCGGTAGACGGCATGCTTATGGACTCCGACGGCGACCTCTATCTCACGGCACTCGAAAAAAATGCGATCCTTCGCTATCGGCCTGCCGGCGACATACTTGAAACGATCATCCAGGATGACAGTATCCAGTGGCCGGACAGTATGGACATCTCGCCTGATAATTATCTCTATTTTACGGCTTCTCAAATTCATCTGATGCCGCGTTTTAATTATGGTAGAGATATGCGGATTCATCCCTATACACTCTTCAAAATCGGCCTGGACTTTTAAGTGTCAGATGCCCACACCTGGGCGGCTTCTATAGATGCTCGTATATTTTTTGCATCAATAATTGACTTGGAGTCCTTATGCGCTAGAATCTATTAGGCTTTTTTTTACGCAAGGAGGTTGCCGATGAAGCTCATGCTTCCGCCGTCATCAAAAAACTGGCTCTCTCTGGCTGGTGTTGTGATCGCCCTGACCTCCCTCTTCATGATTGTGTTTCTCTTTGTTGTCACCTCCCTTATGAGGGAACAGGCTGTATACCTTGGCCTTGTTACTTATATTCTGCTTCCAACTATCATGATCGTTGGACTGCTCTTCATCCCTGTCGGCATGTTCCTGAAAAACCGCCGGGAACGTCACGAGGGGCACCAGCTCGTAGCCGGTTGGCCAAAGATCGACCTCAATATTCCACACTATCGTCACGCCTTTTTCATCTTCATTATCTTTTCCGGCTTCTTTCTCCTCCTCTCTGCCGTCGGCAGCTATGAGGCATTTCATTACACCGAGTCGACGAGTTTCTGCGGGACACTCTGCCATGCGGTAATGGAACCGGAATATACGGCGCACAGCAACTCGCCCCATGCCAAGGTTCCCTGCGCTGTCTGCCATGTCGGACCGGGGGCCGACTGGTACGTTCGTTCAAAACTCTCGGGTCTCTATCAGGTTTATGCCACCGTAGCAGACGTCTATCCCCGGCCGATTCCGACGCCGATCAAGAACCTTCGTCCGGCCAGAGCGGTGTGCGAACAGTGCCACTGGCCGCAGAAATTTTATGGGCATAAATTGCAACTGCAGACCCACTATCTTCCTGATCGGGATAACACTCCCTGGCGTATCGGTCTTAACCTGAAAGTCGGACCGTCCCAGGCGGCGCTCGGACTGATCGATGGTATCCATTGGCATATCAATTCCAGGGTGCGTATCGATTACATTGCTACCGATTCCGGCAGGCAGCAGATTCCGTGGGTCCGTTACACAAACCTCGAGAGCGGAGCAGTGAAGGTTTTTCGCGACAAAGGCCGGACGACCGGCAGCGGTGTGCTTCCTCCTCCGGGCGTAATGAGAACCATGGACTGCATTGATTGTCACAACCGGCCGTCACATCTCTATCGGGCACCCGCACAGTTCATCAATGCGGCCATGACTGCCGGACGGATTCCCGCCACTCTTCCGGAAATCAAAAAGCTTGCCGTCCAGTTCACCAGTGTCACCTACCCATCGGGCATTGCTGCGCAGGAAGGTATCCGAGCAGGAATTCTCCAGTTTTACCAGCTGCATTATCCGGATTTGTTTGCCAGCCAACATGCACTTGTGGAAAAAGGGGTGACGGGAGTGCAGGAAGAATTTATGAAAAATATTTTCCCTTATATGAAAGTCAGCTGGAAAGCCTATCCGGACAACATCGGCCATCTTTATTTCAGCGGCTGTTTCCGCTGTCATAACGGCAATCACGTAAGTGATGCGGGGGAGACTATCAGCAATAGCTGCACATTGTGTCACGATATCAGCATGGACGGCAAAGGGCGTTTCAGAGATAACATCTTCGTTGAGCGAT
>JABBNX010000093.1 GCA_019352135.1 Pseudomonadota bacterium | reverse complement strand
ACAAAGAACTCGGATTGGCACAATTGGCATTTGGTAAAAATGTATTAGACGAAAACAATGCGTATAAAAAAGTCATTGACAAAGAATCGGATTTAGCCGGATTGCCCGAGAGTGTACGCCAGGCAGCAGCCGAAACAGCAAAAGAAAACAAAATGCCCGGAAAATGGGTATTTACCACTCAAAAAGCAAGTTTCATTCCTGTGCTTCAATACAGCGAAAACCGCGAATTGCGCAAAGAATTGCTGATGGCTTATACCACCCGTGCCAATCACAAAAATGCAAGCAACAACGACGCCGTGATCAATAAAATCATGAAATTGCGTACACAAAAAGCGCAATTGCTTGGATTTGCCACTTCCGCCGATTTTATTCTGGACGATACCATGGCCAAAACTCCTAAAGCGGTTTACGATTTGCTCAACACGGTTTGGACTCCTGCATTGGCAAAAGCAAAAGAAGAAGCGGGTGAACTGCAAAAACTTATGGATGCCGAAGGAAAGGGCGAAAAACTCGAACCCTGGGATTGGTGGTACTACTCCGAAAAACTCCGCAAAGCAAAATACGACCTAGAAGAAGAAGCACTTCGTCCTTATTTCAAACTGGAAAATGTGCGTCAGGGAGTATTCGATTTGGCTTCAAAACTCTACGGTTTAAAATTCAAAAAGCTAACTGACATGCCGGTTTATGATCCGGATGTGGAAGTATTTAAAGTAACCGATGCAAATGATTCTCTTATCGGCATTTTATATACCGATTATTTCCCGCGTGCCGGAAAACGTGCCGGAGCCTGGACAGGAAGACGAGCTGAACAAAAATATGGGAGATGTCCCTGGTTTTTCTTAAACCATCCCAGAGCAAAAGGAACTTAATGCATCGCCTTCTCGCCTTCCTGATCCTGATTGCCGGATACATCATTGTTCCACTGGCCGTTGCCAGTGACCTGATCGTTTCCCGTGCCGCGTTGGAAGACGTGAACGGCGCCCTGTCGATCACCGATGTGGCGAAGATGGAGTTCAAACCATCCGGGCATATTCTTTCCAAGGGATTCACCAACTCGGTATATTGGCTGCGCTTGCAGATCAAGGCGCCTCCCAAAGGAAGCGAGGTGGTGCTGTTGATCCGCCAGCCTTTTCTCAATGAAATTCGCCTTTATGAGCGAGACGCCGGCAACCCGCCGCACTGGAAGACACGCGTAACCGGTAACTATTACCCTTACAATGAGCGCGATCGCGCCCGGGAGACCCTTGGCTTTCTCGTCAATGTAGGGGCTCCCGAAGCAACGCTTTATCTCCGCCTCAAGACCACGACCCAGTTGCAGATGAGTGTGGAAGCCCTGGAACCGGCCGCTGCGGAACACGAGGACGATCTGTTCGATCTGCTGGAGATGTTTTTCGTGACCTCCATGGTGTTATTGCTGCTCTGGGCAATTCACAGTTATCTGCTGGACCGGCTGCCCATTGTGGGCCTGTTTGCCGTCCACCAAGCCGTTTATACCCTTTTCGGGATAGCGATCACGGGCTATTTGGCGCCCTTCCTTCCCGCCGGCTATCCCAGATTGGTGGATCTGTGCACCGCAATTCCCTACTGTGCGGTCAGTTTCACCACGCTGCTTTTCTGCCGTGAGCTGTTCAAGCCATATGATCCTCCGGCAGTGCTGATGCGCGGGTTCAACCTGTTCCTGCTGGCGTTTCCCATTCAAATTGCAGCAATGGCAATCGGCTACACCACTGTTGCTGTAATCATCAATGCCATCCTGATAAAAGTCACGTGGTGGTATTTTGTTGCCGTGACGTTTACTCTGCGCAAGGAACAGTCGCCAAGCCGACGTGTGCTGCAAATCTTTTTTGTGACCATTACGCTAGTATTTACGGTGTTCTGGTTTGTAAGCAGCAGTGGCATTAACATCAAAATAGGCAGGCAGATACTGATCGCCAACGGGCTTATTATTGGCGGCATTTTTGCCATGATTCTCAATGCACGTTCCCGCAGATTGCTGCAGGAGGCACAACAGTCTGCACTGGAACTGCGAGCCAAATCCGATTTTCTCGCCCTGGTCAGCCACGAGATACGCACACCGCTTAACGCCCTGGTCGGATTCAGCGCCCTGGCCCGCAGTGCGACAAATCCCGTGAAGCTTGATCAGTACCACACCATCCTTGAACAATCGGCACGCTCCCTCATGGAGCTGGTCGATGACATCCTGGACATGAGCAAGATCGAGGCCGGACGGCTGGAGGTTGAAACCGTGCCGTTCAACCTGCGGCAGCTTGTCTTCAGCCTGGAAGAACAGTATCGTTCACTGGCAGAGCAGAAAAAACTGGCATTTCAGGTTGACGTAGCCGACAACGTACCTGCCTGGGTCCTCGGTGACCCGGTTCGGCTGCGCCAGATTCTCGCCAACCTGCTTGCCAATGCCATCAAGTTTACCGAAAGCGGTACGGTCTCCTGTGTCGTTGGTGTGCCCGGCATTGCCCGGGACGCAGGGGCCCCGTTGATCCGTTTTGAGGTCAAGGACACCGGCATCGGCATCCCGGAAAACTGGCAAGCCCAACTCTTTCAGCCATTCCGTCAACTTGATCCGAGCATAACACGTACCTTCGGGGGCACCGGTCTTGGACTGGCCATCGTCCATAGCCTGGCAACGATGATGGGGGGTAATGTTGCCGTTGACAGCCGGGAAGGTCTGGGGAGCTGCTTTGTCGTGGAGCTGCCGCTTAAGGAGACCGAAGCGGTGCCGGATGACCCTGCGCAACCCATGGTCATGGCGTCAGGCTCGGCACTGGTAGTCGAGGACAATGCCTATAACCGTCGCCTGCTGGAGGATATCCTGACCGCCTGCGGCCATCGGGTAACGCCGGCGGAAGATGGCCGGCAAGCCCTTCAGCTCATCGAACAGCACCGTTTCGATATGATCCTGCTGGATATCCGCATGCCGGACATCGACGGCATTGAGGTTGCCCGCCGAATCAGGCTTCGGGAGCGCGGGTTGTCGGAAACGCCCGTTCCGATCATAGCCATTACGGCCGATGCCGACACAGCCACCCGGGAAGCCTGTCTGAAGGCCGGCATAAACGGGGTGTTGGCAAAGCCGGTCATCCCCGGGCAGTTGGCGAGGGCCATCGCTGAACTATGCGGAGAATCCTTGATGGTAACATCAGGTGAGGAGTTACTGCTGAATCTGCAGACCAACAACGATCTGGGCAAAAACCCTGAACGTGCCCGGCAGTACCGGGAGATGCTGCTGGCTGATATTGACGATGAATTGCAGGCCCTGCAGACCGCCTTTGCGGGTGATGATCGCAACGGTCTTTGCCATGCCGCCCACACCCTGAAAGGTCTGTGCGGCCATCTGGCAAACAGCGATCCGGCTGAACAGGCGGCGTGGCTGCAGACCAATGCCCAATCTGCCGGATATGAAGAGATGCGGCCGGTGATCGAACAGATGCAAGCCACGTTGACGCAGGAGAACAATCCATGAGTTGTGCAGCACGGATACTGGTGGTTGACGACAAGCAGAGTTTTCGTTTTATGATCAAGGGCTACTTGGAGGATGCCGGCTACCAGACAACTGGTGTCGCTGGCGGGACTGAAGCCTTGGCGGAACTTGAACGCTCAAGCTTTGATCTGGTGATGTCCGACATGGTTATGTCGGGCATGGATGGCATGGCATTGTTGCATCGAGTGCGCAGCAGCCATCCTCAGCTTCCGTTCGTGCTGGTCACTGCCCACGGCAGCGTGGACAGCGCCGTGGCAGCCATGAAAGTGGGGGCTGACGACTACCTGCTGAAGCCGCTCAACCGTGAAGAGTTGTTGGTGGTGATTGAACGGCTGTTAAAGCTTGCCCATGTGCGGGTCAGTTACGAAAGGATGCAGGATTCCGAGCGGGAAAAATTCAGCTTTCAGAACATCACCAGCAACTCGCCAGCCATGGGAAAGGCCCTGGCTGCGGCACTGCAAGTGGCCGCTTCTCTCCGTACCACTGTTGCCATCTGTGGTGAAAGCGGGGTGGGGAAAGAGGTTCTGGCTCGGGCCATCCATATCGCCTCCGGGGAAAACATGACCAGCTTTGTGGCGGTCAATTGTGCCGCCATACCGGAAACCCTGCTGGAAAGCGAATTGTTCGGCCATGTGAAAGGGGCTTTCACCGGCGCGGACCACGAACGGGAGGGGAAGTGCAGCCGGGCTCAAGGCGGCACCCTTTTTCTGGACGAGATCGGCGACATGCCGCTATCGCTCCAACCAAAACTGCTGCGCCTGTTGGAAGAGCGAGTTTATGAAAAGGTCGGTTCCGACCGGCAGGTGACCGCTGATTTCAGAATCATCACCGCCACTCACCGCAATCTTGATGAATGCTGCAACCAGGGCACCTTTCGGCGTGACCTCTATCATCGCCTGAATATCTTCCCGATCACCATCCCGCCTTTGCGCGAACGCCGCGAGGATATTCCGCAGCTTGCCGACCATTTCCTCAACAATTTCAGGCAGCACCAGGGCAAACTGCTTCCGGGCCTCTCGCAAAAGGCCTTGGACCTGATGATGGCCCATGACTGGCCCGGCAACGTACGGGAACTGCGTAACCTGCTTGAATATGCCACAATCGTCACCAACGGCGATTTGATCCGGCCGGAACACCTGCGCTTGCAGCCATCGGGTGGCGCCTGTCATGAAGAATTGGCCAACGACCGGATCTCCCTCACGTTCAACTTCTCCGGCGAAGAATTTTCGCTGGATGCTGTCAACAACCAGTTGATGGCATGGGCCCTGGAGAAGTGCGACAACAACAAATCCTCTGCTGCACGCCTGTTAAAAGCCTCTCGCAAGCTGTTCTATTGAGTCTTATTCAGGTCCATTTCCTAGAAAACGAAGATGATGCGGCTCAACATCATGATCCCTTCAAAGGTGTTGCGGGTCAGCACGTCCCGGTAGGCGGCCAGCGATATTTTTACACGGTCCAGTCTGCCGAAGTAGACCTCGCCTCCGGCGGAAAGCCGCATTAAGCCGCTATCCGGCAAGGTCTTGCCCCCTTTTTTGTTGTCTTCACCGATTACGAAATTTACGGCCGGCCCGATGCGGACTCCTTCCACCAGCCGCAAAGTCATCAACCCCTCTGCGGAGAATTCGTTACCGGGGGTAAAGTCAGAGCCCGGATTGCGGAAGCGGACGTTGTATTTGACAACGGCATCGAAGGAGAGCGGTTGCATCAGTTTGAAAAGATACACTCCCATGACCAGATCGGTCTGGCCGTCACCATTGTTAACCGATTTATCCTTATCGAAGTTGCCGGTCGGGATCTTGACCCCCACAGCCGGCAGGATATTCGCCCATTCAACGGGGAGAAACCAGCCAGCGGCCACTAGAATGTCACCGAGACCGGTATCCTGGTCTTTAAGTTTGTTAACCTCGATTTTGCTGACCGGAATTATGACGTCAAATTGAAAGTTACCAGTTAGATAGCTATTGCCGATGGAAACACCGTATTTCCTCAGCCCCAGATCATTAACGTCAGGTTTGCCATCCTTGTTGGTGTGGGTTTCGGCACCATAGTATAACGAATAGAGCTTAAGCTTGTAGCCAGGACCCGACCTATAGGCAGCGCCCAGGTTTATGGCGTTTGCCGTGGCGGGGCCCAAGGAAAGACAAACCAGGCAGGCAAGCGGGATGCACAGTGGGGATATCTTTCTCATTAACATGCGGGTACAGTACCTAAAATCATGTCTCGATTCAAGGGTTTCAAAATTACGTATTCTTAACGTCAATCTCCCGCTAGAAGTTCTGAAAATCCCATACCCCACCATTAATTGTCCTTATTGGGACAGCCTGTCCTGTTCGGGACAACTTTCAATCGACGCGTGCACGTAACTATCTGAAATGACCTAAAATACATTCCTGGCACGGATTTGGCTCCTCATCATTGCGATGGATTCTCACCAAGCTACAACTGTCCCGTTTTGGACAGTGTGTCGATGTAGGAGGTTTGCAATGGAAGTCGGTTACCAGTCGTCTTTATCAGTGGTCATCCCTTCGATTTCCTCACGCAGCTAACGCATTTCTACTGATTATCAGGGTTAGGAGGTTTGTCATGGCACAGGAAGCGGTTGAGCGGGTATTGGGGCGGTTGATTACCGACGAGAGGTTCCGGCGGCTGGCGACCGATTCTTTAGATCTTGCCTGCCGGCAGGAAGGGTACAGCCTGACATCAGAAGAGTTACGCCTCTTGTCAGATTTTGATGTACGCGGCATTGCAAAGCTTGCGGGCCGGCTTAATTCGGGTCTTTGCCGGGCCAATCCGCGATTTCGCACCCTGGACTCATCCTCTGGAAAAGTTGTCACACAGGGTGACGGACTACTAAGAATCAGCAAGTTAACACTTTTTAAATGATGGCTAAGTCTAAGGCTGAAGCCAAAGGAGAAAAAATGACTACCGAAGACAAGCATCACAACGATGAACAGAAAACGAGCAGTGCGGTAACGCGGCGCGAGTTTATAAAATACTCCGCCGGAACAGCGGCCTGTATCTCACTAGGCGCGTTCAGTTTCGGGTGTGGCAGCAGTAGCAGCAGTGCCATCACCCCCAATAATTTTAAGGCGCTGGTTTTTTCGGATCTTCATTTCAATCCGTTTTATGACACAACTCTTTTCCCGCAGCTTGTTGCTGCTACGGATCCGAGCGACTGGGAGGCTATTTTCAAGACCTCCAAAACAACAGCGCCTTCATTATGGGGTACTGATACCAATTATCCTTTGCTTGTGCTTGCACTCTCCAGCATAAAGCAGAATCTGGGGGCAAGCTCGTTGATTATGTATACCGGCGACCTGCTTGGGCATAACATGCCAAAACTGTTTTTCTCACTGTACGGCAGCGAGGACGCTAAAGCTCTGGAGACATTTGCCAACAATACCGTTGCCTTTGTTATGGGGCAGATCAGGGCAGCAGTCGGAAACATTCCGGTCATGTTTGCCCTCGGAAATAGCGATTCATATGTCGGGATTATACCGGAAAGCAGCTTTCTTTCCAGTAATGCGGACCTTTTCTATACAAAATTTCTGAATGGCAGTGTTGATCAGCAGGAATTTCTTTCTACGTTCAAGAGCGGCGGATATTATTCTGCAGAGCCGACTGGAACGAATTTGATGGTGATAGGGTTCAACTCAGTCCCGTTTGCATACCCTGACATGGAAACTGCGGTAAACGCGGAACTTGCCTGGCTTGACTCAAAGCTTGCCACAGCTAAGGCAAGTGGTAAAAAAGTTTGGCTCCTGATGCATATCCCCCCCGGTGCAGATATAAATGCAGCTGCCAAAAACGCTGACAGTAACGGCCACATTACCAAGATCAGCCCGCTGCTGATGATGTGGCAAGCGGCGTATCAGACAAGCTTTATGAATGTACTTTCAAAATATCCGGGCGTTATCGCTCTGACACTTGGTGCGCATACCCATATGGATGAATACCGGATCATGTTGCCTGATAGCCTGCTTGAGATAACACCTTCTATAACTCCTGTATTTGGCAATAACCCTGCCTTTAAGGTCTATACCTTTGCTCAGGACACACTTAAACCGGTTGATTACAGTGTTCTCAACTATGACCTGGCCAGCATGCCGGGACAGTTCAATGCCTATTATACATTTTCTACAGCATACTCCATGCAGGGTTATTTGAACGATTCCCTGACACAGCTTACTCCTGCGCTTGTCACGAACAGCGCGCAACAGGCGCTGTACCGTGGGCACTATTTTTCCGGGCATAACTACTCAATTCCCATTACCGGTACAAACCTGCCGATCACTAATACGAACTGGCCGATTTTCTGGTGCGGCATCGGGAAAATGGGACAACAGCAGTATATCGATGGCGTAAATTCGTATTGATGGTACCGAGCCATCCAGGGAGAATTGTCCAAATGAAAATAATCAGCGTTGTATGTTCACGGTTCCTGATACTCGCCCTGACACTGCTTGCAGGATGCGGAGGTAATTCCAGTCCCGGCACTACTGCGTTAAGTGCCAACAACGTCAATCTGATCTTCGTGGTAAGCCCGGATCTGGCCTATAACACGCCCGGCGACATCCAGCCGGATACGGCAAATCTCACCAGCCAGGGGCTCAATCGCTCGCTCCAAATGGCCAGCTATTTGAAGCATCAGGTGCTGGGTGAAAGGAATGCAACCCGCATCTACACGCTGCAGCCAATGTCCCATTTGCAAACCGCAAACAACTATCCTGACATGACGGCAATCACCTACATCCAGCAGTTTGCCATGCTTAACCAGATCACTCTGACAGGGGCGGGCGGGTATAATTCGCCCCTCTATACCGCCAACAGCTTTCCGCTGAATGCGTCCTATGCAGACCCGGCCCTGGGGGAACAGGCGTTGCCGTATCAGGGGCTGGAATTCAGCGCTACAAGCCACAACAACGAACTCTTGCTGGGCACTCTGCTCTATTTCAATAACCCCGGATTTTATGTTTTTTCTGCACCGTGGGAAACCATCAACAGTCTGATGGCAACGCTTAAGAAACAGTACACCAATTTGACGCTGCCCACGGCATATACGGGGTCCAATCAGGTCTATGCAATCTCCATCAAGTCGAAGACCGCAACCACTGCGGCAAGCGCCAGCCTGGTTACCTTTAACAGCAATCTGACCCCGCTTGCCAGCTACCCGGTGCTACCGGAGCCAGTGGCCAGCGCTGCATGTCCGGGGCCAAACACAACCCCTGCATTATTCAACATCACAGCAACAGCCGGGGCTACGACAACAGGGATCAACACCAACCAAACCATGTACCTGATCCGGCATGCAGAGGCGCATCCCTGGAGCGGTTGGGATGACGGAAACTATGTGGCAGCAGGGCAATGGCGCGCGCTGGCCCTTCCCAATGCACTGAAAGGCAAGCTCAACCCGGCCCCGTCAGTGGTCTACTCCATTGACCCGGCACAGCTATATCCCGGTTCTTTAACCATAGCGGGGAATTCTAACTTTTCCTATGTCAGGCCTTCATTGACCGTCGCGCCGTACGCAATTGCCAATAATCTACCTTATTATCTGGTTTCTCAGTTTGAGCTGTTTGGTGTGACTTCTCCTGCTGATACGGTTCAATATTTCTTCTTTAACCCGGCATTCTCCGGAAAAACCATCCTGCTGGCATGGGAGCATGCCCACTTTCCGCCAATCATAACGGCACTTCTAGCGAAGTACCCCAACCCCAGTGTAAAAACAGCCCCTTCCTGGCCGGGTACCGATTACGACACCATATGGAGAGTGCAGCTTGACGGCAGCGGCAATCTGACCGTGGATAACGCCCTGTGCGAAGGGATCGATTCAGCAAGTTTGCCGGTTACGGCACCACAATTTTGAAAACAGACAGCTACGAAAGGAGAAGGTTATGTCGAACGAAGACCCAATCAAGTTTTGTGAGGTAACACGGCGGGATTTTGTGAAATACTCAGCAGGTACAGTTGCCTGTATGTATTTGACGACGTTGAACATTGGCTGCAGCGGCAACACGAGTTCACAAGTTGTCCAATGGCCCATCTCAAAAACTGTCTATACAACAGCAGAACATCAGGTCCTTCCGGTTCCGGTATCTGCAAGCGCACCACAGATCAATCCCAAAGACCTGGCGCTGTATACCCAGAATAATTACAGCTCATGGACTGTCGGACAGGCTTTGCCCTGCACGGTATGGGAAACCATGGCTACAAAAGCACCCAATGCTGCACATCTGCTGTCATTTTTCACCATAACCGATGTTCATATTGCCGATAAGGAATCCCCGGCTCAACCACTCTATTACGAGTGGAGCAAGCCGTTCGGGAAAACCTGTAATTCGTCGGCCTATTCGCCGGTTGTACTCGCCACAACCCATGTGCTTGATGCAGCTGTTCAGACCATCAATGCCGTGCATAAAACAGCACCTTTTGACTTCGGGATTGCCCTTGGCGATGCCTGCAACAACACCCAGTATAATGAGCTGAGATGGTACATTGACGTGCTTGACGGCAAGGTAATCACCCCCAGTTCCGGCGCTCATGTTGGAACTGATACCATTGATTATCAGAGACCGTACCAGGCAGCTGGACTGGATAAGTCAATCCCCTGGTATCAGGTTCTGGGCAACCACGATCAGTTTTGGATGGGCTCCTGTTTTGAAAATGATAAGATTCAAGCAGCCCACATTTCCAATGCAATAATGACCACGGACAATTCGGATTCTCCATGTGAGAGCATAACCCAGCCCGGCCCCTATTATTCTGGGGTGATTGATGGAGCTGATCCATTAGGTCCGGTTATTCTCTCGGGGGCGATAACTGACTATAAAATTCCCCCGACGGTTGTTTCCGACCCTAATCGTCGCTCACTTTCAACACTGACCTCCTCAAGCAAGAACTGGATAAAGGAGTTTTTCACCACCACATCAACCCCGGTTGGTCATGGCTTTAACCTGGTGGACCAGACTATGGCCAGCGACTTTGCCTGCTACAGCTTTATGCCCAAGGCAGACATACCGATAAAGGTGATTGTGCTGGATGATACCTGCAAGGGAACTGGTCAGCCAAACTACGCCGGAGGCGCTCTTGACCAGATCCGGCTGAACTGGCTCAAAAGCGAGCTGCAGGCTGGACAGGACAATAACCAGCTGATGATTATCGCCGCCCATATTCCGTTTAACGTGTACACAAATCTTGAGATTGATCCAACCACGATTGACTCAAATACTCAACGTATGCCCCTGTTTCTCCCCGCACCCTTTTCCGTTGTTAATGATTATCCAGCATCAAGTGGCACTCCTCAATCATTGCTTGACATACTCCAAGGCTATCCCAACCTGATCATGTGGATCTCTGGTCACCGCCATATGAATACCGTGACGCCACAAATCTATTCCGCTGATCAAACCCGCAGCTTCTGGGAGGTTGAAACTTCGTCATTGCGTGATTTTCCTCAGCAGTTCCGAACCTTTAAAATTTACCGCAACACCGACAACACGGTCTCAATCGTTATCACCAACGTTGATCCTGCGGTTTCAGCAGCATCACCGGCAACAACATCACGGGGTAACGCCATTGCCACCGCACGGATAACTGCGTCCGTTCCGATTGATGATGCAACCTCCCACTCCATAAATGCTGAACTGGTAGTGCAATTGACCCCTGTCATGCAGACAGTTATTGCCAATGCGGGAACGCCGATCAGGTAGACCGCAACAATCAAACTAAAGGAGAAAAATATGAGCAGCGAAGACAAGAATCAGGAAAATGACCCGAAAAAAATTGGTGAAGTAACGAGGCGGGAATTCATCAAATACACCGCTGGAACTGTTGCCTGCATTTCTTTGGGCTCACTGACCTATGGTTGTGGCAGCAGCAGTGGGACTATGGTTTCCAGCTACCCGATTGATTCCACAGTGGTGAAAACAACCGAGCGAATGATCGCCTTTCCGTACACACCAGCTTCCGCAACTCCCGCTCCAGGTGTTATGCCGTACCCGGCTAACCCGCTTCAAAGCCCCAATGGCGGGAATGCGCTTACCTGGAATAAGCTGAGTCAGGTTGCGGACTATGACAGATTGGGCTATGGCAAGTGGGCCTACGTAAACTGGCCCCTTCCCATTGTGCCGCGGACCGATATCATGCCGCCCACCTACAATGCTGCATCGGTCACCGCAAAAACAAGACTGTTGAACTTCTTTGCCATGACCGATATCCATCTGACTGACAAGGAAGCGCCCAACCAACTGATCTATGTTCAGCAAAGCAATCCTGGTTTTGCCGGCCAAAACAGCTCCATCTACTCCGGAGTCATGCTGTACACCCCCCAGGTCTTTGATGCCGCCATTCAGACGGCAAATGCTCTGCACAGGAAAGATCCCTTTGATTTCTTCATCTCTCTGGGCGATGTCTGCAATTCGAGTATGTACAACGAACTCAGGTGGTATCTTGATATCATTGACGGCAAGGTGATTACCCCCAGTTCCGGCGCCCATCTCGGGGCCGACAGCATCGATTACCAGAAGCCATTCAAGGCAGCTGGTCTGGACAAGACCATCCCGTTCTATCAGGCCATGGGCAACCATGACCACTTCATGATCGGTTCATTCCCTGTTTATGAGAACGGTCTTGACCAGTCATACATCAGCGATACGGTTTGGTCAGTGTCGAATGACCTGCTTACCCCCGTTACTATCGCGGACCCAACCAAATTCCCGGCCAATGTCAACAATACCAGACGGACTGATCCAACGAACAATTATTACCAAGGCGTGATCGATGGCACAACTCCGTATGGCACTATTAAATACGCAGGGACTCTAGCAACTGCTCCCAAGGTGGTGGCTGACCCCAACCGTCGTTCTCTGCATAGAACAGAATGGATTCAGGAATTTTTTAACTCAACTGCCGGTCCGGTTGGCCATGGATTTAACCTGGTAACTTCCAATCCTAATTTTAGCCTGGTTGCGACTGCTGATAGAGCCGGATTTGCCTGTTACAGCTTTGTGCCCAAGTCAACGGTGCCGTTGAAGGTGATTGTGCTGGATGATACCCAACGGGAAGATGACGGTTCTCTTGATATCCATGGCCACGGCTTTCTTGATGCATCACGCTGGGCCTGGCTGCAGGCTGAACTTGCAGATGGTCAGACCGCCAATCAGTTGATGATCATTGCATGCCATATCCCGATCTGCGTTACCAATGTTGGCACTGAATTGGAGTGGTGGCTTGGCGAACCGGGCCTCACAACAAAGAATGCATGTAACATCACTGAACTGGTGACTACTCTTCAAAACTCGACCAATCTGCTGATGTGGATCTCCGGGCATCGTCATGTCAATCATGTCAAGGCCTTTAAATCGCCCGATCCGGTCAACGCAGCCGAGAAAGGGTTCTGGCAGGTTGAAAGTTCCTCTTTGCGTGATTTTCCGCAGCAGTTCCGCACCTTTGAAATCTTTCTCAATAGTGATTATACGGTTTCAATCGAAGCGGTTAACGTTGATATCGCGGTAAAAGAGGGGACGCCTGCAGCAACATCACGGAAGTATGCCATTGCAACGCAACAGATCCTCCAAAACCCGATAAAGTCGAATCCTCCCAACTATCAGACCATGTATCACCAGGATTTTGGCCCTGTTGACCCGACCCGTCCACGGGCTGGTGATTCATTAGACGCAGTGCAAGTAGCCCCAACAGACCCGTCAATCCAGTTTGTGGATCTGACCTCACAAGGTATCCCGTACAATGCGTCATACAATGCCCAGCTGTTCAAACAGCTGAGCACGACCATGAAGGAGAAGTTGCAGACTCTGTACCCCACGCTGTAACCGGAGACTAAGGAAAAGGCTCAACAACAGTCCAGTGCTGTAGGTTGAGCCTTTTATTATGTTCAGAGCGCCGAACCGTTAGAAGGAGTGGGGATCAATGAAACTCCTGCATCTTGCAGGGAGATTTACAGAAAAGGAGAAATACCATGGAAAAAACAGTCAGGTTCAGTATCAGTATCTTTGTCATTTTGAGTTTTATGTTGCTGGTGCTGTCAGGTTGCGGAAGCGACAGCACGCCCACGACATTTACTGCCGGCAAGGTGTCCGGAAAAACGTTTGCGTATACCAGCGCTTCGGGCTCTACGGGATCGCTTGCATTTAATGCCGATGGGACGTGGCGCACCACGGGCGCATCCTCTGCCTTTAGCGGAACCTGGAGCATCAATCCGGCCGGCAAGCTGGTATGTGTGACGACTACCGGCGGGAATCATACGATTACCTACACCTTGCTTGATGAGTCGGCAAGCGCCCTGAATGTCAGTGCGAGCGAGGTAAATCCTTCCGACCCCGCTAAGCCCGCCAGCAGTTACACCGCCACATTTGCTACAGCGTTTACCGTCGAAATGCTTGCCGGCAAAACGATTACGTATTCCAGCTCCACCGGCTCCACGGGAACCATCAAATTCGGCCATGACGGCACGTGGCAAACAACGACCGGTACGTCCGTCTTTACCGGGACATGGAGTATCAAAAACGGCGCGCTGGTTTGTGTGACGACTTCCGGCGGAAACCACACGATTACCTATACGCGGACGGATACGACAGACAACCCGATGGCTGCCAG
>JABBNX010000092.1 GCA_019352135.1 Pseudomonadota bacterium | reverse complement strand
GATCCAATAACCACGACAGTGCGACGCGTATCGACCGGTTGCTCGTCAGGGTGGCTGTATTCCTCATGGCAGAGTTTATCAGGCGTTTCTTCGGTGTTGCCCGGCTACCTGCTGCTGGAGGACAGGCCCTGGATACCGTCGTTCGGCATCCGTTATACGCTGGGGCTGGACGGTATCTCGCTCCTGATGGTGATGCTGACCTCGTTTACCTTCTGCGTGGCGCTGGCGGTGTCATGGAATGCCATCAAGGAGCGGGCAGTCCTGTTTCTGACGCTGATGCTGATTATGGAATCGGGCATCATGGGGGTTTTTCTCTCCCTCGACCTGGCGCTGTTCTACCTCTTCTGGGAGATCATGCTGATTCCGATGTTCTTCCTGATCGGGGTATGGGGGCATGGGCGCAACATCTACTCGACGATCAAGTTTTTCCTCTTCACGATGTTCGGCTCACTGTTGATGCTGCTGGCGATCATCTCGCTGCACCTGCTGCATGCCCGGCAGAGCGGGATAGCAACCTTCGCCCTGCATGACCTGCTGCAGACCCAACTCCCCTTTGCTACGCAGCTCTGGCTGTTCGCCGCCTTCTTCCTGGCGTTTGCGATCAAATTCCCGCTCTTTCCGCTTCATACCTGGCTTCCTGATGCCCATACCGATGCCCCGACCGCCGGCAGCGTAGTTCTGGCCGGTCTGTTGCTCAAAACCGGCAGCTACGGACTGATACGCTTCGGCTACCCACTCTTTCCACTGGCAGCCCATGCATTTACCCCGCTGTTCTACACGCTCGCATTGCTCGGCATCTTCTACGCGTCACTGATCGCCTTTGCCCAGGAGGATATGAAACGGCTGGTCGCCTACTCGAGCATCGGGCATATGGGGTATGTCGCGATCGGCATCGCCGCGTGGGATCCGGTGGCGCTCTCCGGCTCGATCCTGCAGATGGCCAACCATGGGGTGACCACCGGGGCGCTGTTCTGTCTGATCGGGATGCTGGATGAGCGGGCCCATACTCGTGACATCGCGGCCTTTGGCGGGTTGTGGGGTAAAATTCCGCTCTGGTCGTTCTTCTTTCTGATTTTCTCCGTGACTTCGATGGGGCTGCCGGGGCTGAACAGCTTCGTCGGTGAATTCCTGATTCTGGCCGGAACCATCAGGCAATCGCCGCTGGTCGTGGTGCTTTCCTTTATCGGTATTATCCTGCCATTGATCTACATGGTGCGGCTGCTGCAGGTGGTGCTGTTTCAAAAGGAACGACAGCCACTGGTGGTGAACGACCTTGACCTGCGCGAGATTACGATACTTGCGGCGCTGCTGCTGCTGAATATCTGGGTTGGTGTTCATCCGGCGCCGCTGCTTGATATGATTCATCTGCCGGTGCAGTTGTTGACAGGGGGGGCGCCATGACTCACGGTGATCTGATGGCACTGATGCCGCTCCTTATTCTGGCCGCCGGGAGTGTGCTCTGTCTGCTGGTCGGAGCGCTCAGGCCGGGAAAATACCTGTACGCGGTCTCACTCATTATTATTGCCGCTGCACTGCTCTGGAGTTCTGCTGTCACTGCCGGAGCGGTTTTACCGGGTCTGTCTGTTACCCCGTTCTCCCGTTATTGTTTGGCCTTTCTGTGTGGTACAGGAGTGATTGCGCTGCTGCTGGCCCGCTCCTATAACAGCCGTCACGGCATCGTCGGCGAAGAATACCCGGCAACGATTCTCTTTGCCTTGACCGGGATGGGGGTGGCGTGCGCGGCAACGGACCTGCTGATGTTGTTCCTGGGGCTGGAGGCGTTCACGTTCGCCTTTTACATTCTGGTGGCCATCAAGCGGGGCTCCACCATAGGGGGCGAGGCCGGGTTGAAGTATCTGCTGAACGGGACGCTGTCGGCGGCGATTCTGGCGATGGGGATCGCGTTGGTCTATGCCTCACGGGGGACAATCAAGCTGGCAGAACTGGTCTCCGGAAACGGCGCTCCCGAACCTATTTTTCTGGCGGGTGGGTGTCTGATGCTGCTCGGGATGGCGTTTAAGTTGTCCTTGGTCCCGGCCCACCTCTGGACGGCGGATGTGTACCAGGGGGCCCCGGCGCCGGTGACGGCCCTGCTCTCTACCGCATCCAAAGGGGCTTCGCTGGTGGCACTGCTGCTCCTGCTTCCTATCTTCGGAGCCTGGAGCGGACTGCACGACATTTTCTGGCTGTTGGCGCTCCTCTCGATGCTGGCCGGTAACCTGGCCGCGCTGGTGCAGAAAAATATCAAACGGATGCTGGCCTGGTCGTCGGTCGGGCAGATGGGGTATGTGGCCTTGGCGCTGGTCGCCGCACCGTTTGGCGGCGCCCGGGCGGCGGCTTTTTATCTGGTGGTCTATGCGGCAGCAGGAATGGCCGCCTTCGGGGTGATATCCGTGCTTTCGGATGAGGACGAGCCCGAAGCGATCGAGGCGTATCGCGGCCTGGGGTACCGCACGCCGCTGGCAGGTGCGACACTGGCTGTCGCGATGTTTTCGCTGGCGGGCATTCCGCCGGCAGCCGGATTTATGGGTAAGTTTGCTGTGTTTGCCGCCGCGCTGAGGGGAGGGGAGGTTACCCTGGCGCTAGTCGGTATCTTTTCAGCGCTGGTGGGGGTTTTTTTCTACCTGCGGGTCGTGGTTGTGCTGTATATGAAACCGTCAGAGCTCCCGGTTAAAACAGTTCGCAGGCTGGAAATATCTGAAATGGTCGCTCTGCTCGTCCCGGCAGCCGTCCTGGTGCTGCTCGGCGTCTATCCCCAGCCGCTGCTGGAGCTGCTGGGAAAAATTCTGCTCTGACCGTACGCAAAAAAAGAGTCGGTTTTCAGTAGAACAGGATCCAGGCATCCAGGAAAAAGAACAGCCACCCCAGATTGCAGAGCAGGGCGATGTACCAGAGGTAGTGCCGTTTGGTCAGGCTGGCGATCGATGAGAGCATCAGGGCGATCTGCAGGAAGATCAGCGCATAGGCAAAATCCCCCCCCATCTCCTGTGCCTTGAGCTTGACCTTGGCGATCACCTCGGCTTTATCCTTTATCTCCTTCTTTTCACCATCATACCGTTTGATCTCTTCAGCGTATGTATTCAGGGTTTTCTGATATTCAGCGGATGCCGTGGGTGATAATCCCTTTTGGGTAAGATAGAGAAGTGACAACGTTGTCTTGTTAGTCTCGAACGTATGTCCCTTGATGCTCTTGGCCTGGTAGAAAGCCCACTGGTCGCTCTCCTGCCCCTGGGCCATGATGGCGCGCGAGGAGTACTTTCCCATGTAGAGTGTCGTCAGAGCCGCAAGAACCGCCATGATTGCGGTCGAAAGCGCCAGCCATCCCTGCCATTTATCCTTTAGATCACTCATTACAGTTCACCTCCGATATAGAATGATCCCGTTTTTGCATAAAGAGCGGCACAGCCGATGGCGGAATGAGCCCCGCCTGCTCGGCCCGCTGCAGCAGGCAGGTTATCGCCCGTATCCCTTCTTCCCCCAGGTCGGTCGAAAAATCGTTGACGTACAGGCCGATATGGGCCGCGCAGACCTCCGGGCTCATCTCCTGTGCATGCTCGCCGATGTAGCGGGCCGCCTCGTCCGGATGGGTGCGGGCATATCCGACTCCGGCCTTTAGTGCGCGTTCTACTGCGGCAATCGTACCCGCACCCAGCGAACGCTTGGCTACAATGCCGCCGAGTGGAATCGGCAGGCCGGTTTCCCCTTCCCACCATTCTCCCAGATCGAGCAGCTTGTGCAGTCCGAAGCCATGGTAGGTGAAGCGCGATTCGTGGATGATGAGTCCGGCATCGACGTCGCCGCTCAATACTGCGTCCATGATTTCGTTGAAGGGCATGACGATGAAGTTGTCCAACTCCGGATCGAACAGCCGCAGCAGCAACAGGGCGGTTGTATAGCGCCCCGGTACGGCAATGGTCTTGCCGCGCAGGTCGGCCGGGTCGATTCTGTCCGCCGCCACCAGCAGCGGACCGCAGCCGCGCCCGAGGGCGCTGCCGGAGTGGAGCAGCGCATACTGCTCCCGGATGTGTCCGAAGGCGTGGTAGGAAACCTTGCTGACATCCAGCTCACCTTTAAGTGCCAGCTGGTTGAGGGTTTCCACATCCTCCAGCCGTTCCCGATACGAAATGTCGCCTGTATCGATCAGGCCATGCACGAGCGGGTAAAACATGAAGGTGTCGTTAGGGCAGGGGGAAAAGCCGAGGGTAAGTTCTGTGGTCATGGTTATCTCTCCAGAATAAAGGTCACCGGCCCGTCATTGACCAGTGCTACCTGCATGTCGGCCTGAAAGATGCCGGTTTCGACCGGCAGGCCGGTCCGCCGGGCTGCCGCGACAAAGTAGTCGTACAAACGTTTTCCTTCGTCCGGCGGCGCTGCCGTATCGAATGATGGGCGCCTTCCTTTGGTGCAGTTGCCGGCCAGCGTAAACTGGGAAACCACCAGCAGGCCACCGTTGATGTCCGTGAGCGAACGATTCATTTTCCCGGCGTCATCACTAAATATCCGCAGGTTAATTATCTTCTCTGTCAGCCAATCGGCCTGCGCCGCCGCATCCCCTTTTTCCACGCCGAGCAGCACCATGATGCCGGGGCCGATCTGGCCAACGGTTTGGCCTTCTACCGTTACGGTGGCGGATGTGACTCGCTGGATGACCGCTTTCATCAGTATATTGCTCCTGTTTTCTGCTATCCCCGCGGGACGGCTCTCTGCGGATTATTTCATGAAAAATTTGACCGCTTTGATGACGATACCAAAAAGGTCCGGGTCCGAGTTTCTTAACGGGCCGCCAAAAAGGCTGAAATCGACATCGTTCTGATAGCTCCCCCCGGTTGCAGACTCTCTCTGCGCCCGGCGTTTTACTTGTTCAAGCTCGCGGGCTTCAACTCTTCTCTGCTCTTGCTCTCTTTCCTGCTGTAGCAGTTTGCCGCCCGCTTTCATCCATTCAAAAAGATGCCGCAACTCGCCGCCGTCGAGCCACACGCCATGTTCTTTGCAGCGATCGACAATAACTCCGCTGTTGGTTCCGAAGTTGACCCGGTTCATGATTTTGCCGCAGACCGGGCACTTGATGTAGAAGGCGCCCTGTTCACCCGTTCTCAATGCGGGTTTGTTGGCGTCAAGCCGGCTTTTATTGATTGTGAACACATTTGAAACAGTTGCTTCCAAAAGCGCTTCAAGTTCGTTCGGGTCAAAAAAGAGTCCGAAACAGTCGTCGCAGCGTTCGATCAGAAATGTGCCGTGTATGTTCAGGTCAAGCGTTCTGAGACCGATGTTGCAGCGCGGGCAGATCCGTTCCGCTTCGACTTCATGGGTCGTGTAATAATTGATCCCGTTAAGATCGATATCGTTGCGGCTGCCGCAGTACGCGCAGAGTATTGACGCAGGCGGAAGCGGCGCCGAACAGTTGGTGCAATTTGCCACGGTCCCTCCCTTGATTGTTACGCCGGTAGCGGTGGTGGCGTGGTCTGGAGAGCCGTTTTGAACTCACTGAAGCTGGCGGCTTTCTCCCAGTTGGCCATACCCTGCTTCCAGAGCAGGGTATGGCCGGTTATGTCTCCGGATGCTATCTGCCCGCAGATGGTGTGCCGGTCAAACGGGCCGCTCTTGTTGCCGTTTTCGCCGACAAAGTAAGTGCTCCCGTCTTCTCCGCCGGGTAACGGAGGGGGCGCGCCGGAGGGCGTTTCTCCTGGTGTGACCAATATTTTTCCCAGTTGGTTTGCCATCGCAAAGCCCATTCCCATCCCCACGCCCGCCGAGGCATCGCCGCCCGGATTTTTTGCGGCGGCTTCCATCGCTTGCGCCGCCTGGAATTTGGTAAAATTATCCAGGTTGCCGATGATTCCCATACTGCTCCGTTTATCAAGCGCTTCCTCAACCTCCCGCGGCAGAGAGATGTTTTCAATGAGAAGCTTGGTTACTTCGAGGCCGTATTCGAGGAATTCAGGCGAGATCTTTTGCGTGAGGAAAGCCGAGAGTTCGCTATAGTTGGCGGCCAGATCGAGAACCGCGATGTTGCTTTCCCCGAGCGCGTCGGCGAATCGGCTCACAATCAGGTTCCTCAGTTGTTCACTGATGTCGTTAAGCGTGAAATGTCCGCCTGTACCGACAATTTCCTGTATGAATTTTGCCGGCTCGTTTACCCGGATAACGTACGACCCGAATGACCTGAGCCGGACAGGCCCAAACTCCTGGTCGCGAAGGATGACCGGGTTTTTGGTCCCCCATTTGAGATTGGTAAAATTGCGCATGTTGACAAAATACACTTCTGCTTTGAAAGGGCTGTGAAAGCCGTATTTCCACCCCAGAAGGGTTGTCAATATGGGGAGGTTTTTGGTCGTCAGGCTATGCTGGCCGGGTAAAAAAACGTCGGCGATCTCGCCCCGATCCACAAAAACTGCGGCTTGAGCCTGCCGGACGATCAGTTGCGCCCCATACTTGATCTCGTTTTCAAACCGGGGGAACCGCCACACCATGGTGTCGCTCGAATCGTCGGTCCATTCGATAATGTCCAGCAGTTCCGCTGTCGCTTTTTCCCATAAAGTCATGCTGTTTCCCCCCGTTTGAGATGCGTTCCGGCAGTATCCGTTCTACGCCTTCTTGACAAATTCCGATTTTAACTGCATGGCGCCGATGCCGTCGATCTTGCAGTCGATATCGTGATCGCCCGAGACAAGCCGGATGATCTTGATCTTCATGCCGGTTTTGACAACCGCCGACGACCCCTTGATTTTCAAGTCCTTGATGACGGTTATCGAATCGCCGGCCTTAAGCTCAGTGCCGAAGGCGTCACGCACGACAGTTGCGGCAGGCGCCTCCTCCGCAGCAGCTATTGGCCATTCATGGGCGCATTCCGGGCAGATGAACATCTCTCCATCTTCGTAGGTGTATTCTGAACTGCATGTTGGACATTTTGGTAACTGGCTCATTCGGTATCCTTTTTTATTGTATTTGTACGTTCACGGGAAAAACCATCAAACCCTTACCAAATCATACGCTCTGCTCCCGAGTCCGATCTTCTCCCCATGCTCCAGCTGCACCTCCCATGATATCTCCGGCCAGCAGCCGCGGAACTTGTCGCCGCCCGGCTCATGACCGGTCTGCAGGGCCGATCCCTCATTGCCGCGTGCACCGTTGACCAGGTCTGCGCATGCCTGATCGATCGCGACCGGATCGGTGGAGGCGCAGATACCGATGTCGTTGACGATCGGGGCGTCGGAGTGGCCGTAGCAGTCACAGGCTGGCGACACCTGAGTGATGAAGTTGATGTAGATCGCTTTGCCATCCTTGCCGGTCAGTGCTCCCTTGGTATATTCGGCCATCTTGCGCATGACCAGATCGGAAGCTTCATTCCACTGGATGTTGATCGCCTTGACCGGGCAGACCGTGATGCAGCGCGAACAGCCGGTGCATTTTTGCGGATCGATAACGGCTTTGCCTGCGGTGATGACAATCGCATCGTGGGCGCAGGAACGGGGGCAGATGCCGCAGCCGACACAGACCTTGGCCGCCACTTTGGGAGCTACCGTGGAATGCTGCACCAGTTTCCCCTTGCGGCTGGCGCACCCCATCCCCAGGTTCTTGATGGCGCCGCCGAAGCCGGTCAGTTCATGGCACTTGAAGTGGGTCATGGCAACAATCGCATCGGCCTCGACGATCTCGGTGCCGATATAGGTCTTCTTCAATAGCTCCCCGTCAATGGCGACCTCCGTCTCGGTGACCCCGCGCAGGCCGTCGCTGATGATCAGCGGCGCCCCGACGCAGGAGTAGCCGAAGCCGTTTTCGATGCCGCAGACCAGAGCCGAGACCGCTTCCTTGCGCTGGCCGGGATAGAGTGTGGAAGAGTCGGTCAGAAATGGCAGCCCCCCCAGCTTCTTGATCTCCTCCACCACCCGCCGGGCAAAGACCGGGCGGAGATAGGTGTGATTCCCCTTTTCGCCGAAATGAATCTTGACTGCGGTCAGATCCCCTTCGGCCACTGTTTGCGCAAGCCCGGCAAGGGTCAGCAATTTGGCAATCTTGTCGAACAGGTTTTCCTTCTGGTTGGTCCGCATGTCGCTGAAATAAACGGTGCTCATATGTTCCTCCGATCGTACGTCAAGAATGATTCATTCATGGATGGCCCACGTGATAATTCCTGACAGAATACCCGCTTGAATGGCTGCTGGCAAGCAGAGTTCACCACACATACGTGCAACGGCTTTTTTATCGGTCATGAAGAAACCGCCTTACGCAGTAATGAGAGTCGCTCCCCATCCATCTATGCCCTTCTACCAAAAAAGTTGCTTTGTAAAACCTCAGCGGGTATCCTTTTTACGTTTTGCCGGGAGCAGATATAAACTTCCAATGAAACTCTTTATGGAGAATTGTGGCTATGTCACTTAATGGCGATCTGGAACATTTTCCGATAATCGATGTCATCCAGTTGCTGCACGGGTCACGGAAAAGCGGCGTTTTTCGGCTTTCCAGTAAAAAAGGGGAAAGCCAGCTGGTGTTCCATGACGGAGATCTTGTCAGTGCCAATTTCCTCAACAGCCGTGTGCGGATCGGCCAGGTACTGGTCAGTGCGGGTGCCATAACGGAAGCACAGCTGGCGCAGGCACTGGATATCCAGAACAATGCCGGAGATGATCGCAAGCCGCTTGTCATTACCCTCCTCGAACACAACATGGTTGATGAAACCGCCGCATATAACGGCATAGAATCATTGATAGAGATGACAATTGTTGAGGTGCTGACGTGGAAGGAAGGGCACTTCTCTCTCGATACCGGCAGGAGCGACAGTGTCGATGGTTATCATTTTTCCCGGACGAAGTTTCCGCAACGGATTCTATTGAATTCGCAGGGAATTTTGATGGAATCACTGCGCATCTTTGATGAAAAGGTGCGTGACGGTACTATGGAAGAAATCCTGAGTATTGCCGGAGTCGGCAATCTGGATCTGGATGCGGAACAGCCCGGAATCAACGCACCGGCTATTTCATCGGACGGAAGCGACCAGGAGCGCAGCCCGATTTTGCTCCAGCAACTGCTCGCAGAACAGCGCTACATGATTCAGCGCAGTAGCGACCAAAGCTACCGGGAAGTGGCTGCGGTCAAGAAGCTGATTGTTGACGAATTCCCATCCGGGGCGAAAGATCAGAAACGGCAGTTGCTCTCGTTACTGGCAGGTTCCGTACCGGAAAGCACCGCGCCGGCTATACCCCAGGGCATTGCAGTAGTAGTTATTACGCAGTCGCCGCTGTTGTCGACAATGATCCGATCGATATGTTGCCAGGAGGGGATCTATGCCGTTTCCTCGGATACCATGGCCTCGCTTGAGATCAATGTCAGGTTGTTGTTGTGCCAGGCATTGCATCTGGTTATTTTTTTTGATGTCCCGCATGAAGATGCCACACAGGACACGACACGGATCTGCAGGGAGCTGCTGAAATATCCGCACGCATCAGTTGTTCTCGTGGCCTGTGCCCATTTCTGGGCCACACAGGGCCTTGAGGCACTCAGTTCCGGGATACGTTCAATTATTCCGCGTCCGTGCAAGGAATGCGGGGAAGAATCGCCGCTTCGACCGACACTGGCCTTCTGCTCGGAGTTGGGAGCCTTTCTCCGGAGCTTGTCGTCGGAATGCAGAAACAGAGATGACCAGCGCTTTTTTACCTGCATCTCCCGGCTGCGCACGTGCAGGACACGTGCAGAGATAACGGATGCCATACTTGCTTACCTGATCGGAGTATTTGAACGCGCCATCGTTTTTTTGGTGACCGAAGCCGAACTGGTAGCGGAGCAGTCTTTCGGGGTCAAGGCGGATAAGGACGACGGGGTGGCTCCCCACTGCAACCTGAGTATCCCGCTTGACGACCAGCCGATTTTTGAGGACGTTATTACAACCGGTCAGATGTACTATGGGTTTCATAGTGATTCAGTCTGCCCCCATCAGCTGTATCGGATCATTGGCCGGCCGGACAGCCCGGAAGTGCTGATTTTCCCGCTCATTCGCGCAAATACCGTCGTTGCGCTTATCTACGCCGACTTTGAGTCAAAAACCGCTCCGTCCCCATCTCTGTATCATCTTGATGCACTATTGCAATACACTACTGCCCAGATCAGCGTTTCGGCATACCGTAGCAAGCTGAAATCATTGCTGGAGCAGCAGAGAGTACAAGATCCCGTTTGACCATACTGTTTGCTGTCCGGTATCATTCGCCAGCGGCGAAAAATATGTTTGCAATATATGCAGCTTATAATGTACAAGAAGCGCCGCTATGAATTTCCCCATTAATCAGTCTGCATCATATCTCCTTGTGTCCCTTTCCTTGATTGTTGCTATGCTCTTCTCTGCCGCGACCGCTACCGCAGATGTCAAACAGGATGCTGGAACGGCACTATCAAGCCTGCAGCAGAATGTTGCTGCCCAGAAATTTCCTGACGACATGAAGAGCCTCGATCTCGTTTTCGAGGTCGCTCGCCGTTATTTTTCAAATAATGATCTGGCTAACTCCGAAAAATTTTACCTGCTGGCGCTTCAGAAATCGCGGATAATCGAATCGATGATTACAGCATCAGAAGTGACGCCGGTGCCCGAGGTGGCCAACGTCCAATCCCCGGCTGATTTAAATCAGCCGGCCAATCCGGATGGAAATGAAGCGCCTCCGGAGACGTATTCGAGCCGGCTTGTCGGTTCACGAGGCGTCTATACTGTGGTGAAAGCTGATACTCTCCGTCTTGTCGCTGCAAAACTGGGGGTTACCCAGCGGCATCTTCGCAAAATGAACCATCTGGATGGCACGGTGCATCTCAAGATCGGGCAGAAACTTGCCTATAATAATCTCAAGATCATACCCCGGAAGATTGAAAATGGAATTATCATCAATATTCCGGATCTGACCCTGTATTATTTTCAGCAAGGTACTCTTGTCACATCGCTGCCTGTTGCGCTTGGTTCGGCGGTAAAAAATGAAAAAAATATCTGGCAGACCCCGGTCGGAAAATTTAAAATAACAGCAAAAATAAAAGATCCGACATGGACAGTGCCGCCATCAATTCAGACTGAAATGGAAGAACATGGCAAGGAGGTTATTGCCCGGATCCCTCCGGGACCGGAGAATCCGCTTGGCAAATATGCGATCAGGACGTCGATTCCCGGTATTTTGATCCATAGCACTATACGGCCGTCGTCAATTTACAGCTTCTCCAGCCATGGGTGTATCCGGTTATCCCCGAGCCAGATGAGAGTGTTTTTTCCGCAGATCAAGGTAAATACCAGAGGCGAAATAATTTACAAGCCGGTTAAGCTGGCCGTGACCGAGGATGGACGGGTTTTTCTAGAGGTGCATCATGATGCATATCACAAGATTTTAAATCTTGTCACGGAAGCCCGGCAGATGGTGGAGAAACAAAAGCTTTCGGGGTTGGTTGACTGGGAAAAGTTTGAATTGGTTGTAAAGCAGCAGCGGGGGATTGCCGTGGATATTTCATTGTAATTCAGTGCCGTGTCGGAAAGACTATGTATAACGGGGGGGCGCCTGCTGCGGCGCCCCCGTCGTGTTCATGGTGCGGAGTCAGGGAGGGGGGACGCGCTTTCATCGTATGATGATGGTTCAGTCCCTTTTATAAAACATTCCATGACCGCTCCCGCTGTGTCCTCTCTGGCAAGCTTGCCGGTGCGTGGATTTATCAGCACAAACGAAACATTCTCCGGGGCCTCAAAATCTTCAACCGGCAGTGACATAACGGCCTGTTGCATAAAGTCGCTCCAGATCGGGGCGGCGGCCTGACCGCCGGTTCCGCTGCTTCCGAGAGAGCGCCCCTGATCGTATCCGACCCAAACGCCGGTCACCAGTTGCGGAATATAACCGACAAACCAGGCGTCCTTTGCTCCATTGGTCGTGCCGGTTTTTCCGGCTACCGGCCGTCCAATGAGTGATGCGCGATGCCCGGTGCCGCTGGTAACGACACTCTGCATCAGGTTGGTTATGACATAGGCTGTCTCGGGCGGAATTACCGGAACCGGCACTGGCGGAGGCGTTTCCTGAAGGATTGTGCCATCAGAGTCGGTTACTTTGGTGACAAAATATGGAGAGACAAGTTGGCCTTTGTTTGCAAAAACCGTGTACGCAGATGTTAACTCAAAGGGGGATATGGAAGCTGCTCCCAGAGCCAGTGCCAAGTTGGCCGGAATCGGAGAAGTAAACCCCAGTTTTTTCGCGTATTCCGCAGCATACGGAGCTCCAATCTGCTCCATGATCTTGACACTGACGATATTGATAGAATCGGTTAGAGCCTCGCGCATGGTTACAGGGCCACGGAACTCATGGTCGTAATTCTGGGGTTTCCAGGTTCCGCCTGCGCCGTCCGGGTATTCGACCGGCTCATCTTCGATGATCGTGGCTGGTGTCAGGCCCTTGTCAAGGGCTGCCGCATAAATAATCGGTTTGAAAGCCGAGCCGGCGTTTCTTTTTGCCTGCATGGCGCGGTTAAACTGGCTTTTTTTGAAATCGTACCCGCCGACCATGGCCTTGACCCCTCCAGTGCGGGGATCAATAGAGACCAGTGCCGCTTGTACTTCCGGTGTCTGGTCCAGCGCAAATTGCGCGCCCGCCTTGTTGCTGTCGGGAGAAACGACCGATACCTCGATGACTGACCCAAGTGTCAATCCCTTGCTGCCCTTTTCAGGCTTGCCATAATGGTTGATCATGCCGATTCTGCCGCCCCACGCCATGTTTTTTCGGGAGAGAGATCCTGTGCGGTCTCCGACTCTAACCAGGGCTTCGCCTTTTTGGGGATTGAAGCCAACGACAACGCCCTGGTAGGTCTCGCCGGTTACAAGTGTCGCCGAGTCAATCGAATCTTCAACTTTATTGCAAAAAGCGGCGACCTCCGTTTCGTCTAAAAATTTGGTTGGTCCCCGGAAGCCCTGGCGCTTGTCAACCTCTTTGAGCCCCTTGCGAAGACTGTTGTACGCGGCACGCTGCATGGCGGCGTTCATGGTGGTGTATATCTTCAGTCCTCCCTTGTAGAGCTGGTCTTCACCATATTTCTGTTCCAGCTGCATCCGGAGATATTCAAGAAAATAAGCGGACTGCTCGTTGTTAACCTTCTTCATTGGCTGAAGAATAATGGGCGTCTTTTTAGCATGGTCTGCTTCGGCCGGAGATATATACCCCTCGGCAGTCATGCGATCGAGTACATACGCCTGGCGCTCACGGGCTTTTTCAAGATGTTTGATAGGAGAATAGGCATTGGGAGCTTTCGGCAGACCTGCCAGAATGGAGATTTCGGCCAGATTGAGTTGTTCAACATTTTTGCCGAAATACGTTTCAGCCGCTGCCTGAACACCATATGCGCCATTCCCGAGATAGATCTGGTTGAGGTACAGGTACAGGATTTCATCCTTGGAAAGTCGTTCCTCCATGCGCTTGGCAAGAATTGCCTCTTTGATCTTGCGGGAGAATTTTTTCTCTGGGGAAAGCAGCATGGATTTGGCAACCTGCTGAGTGATCGTGGAGGCTCCCTCTTTTTTACTCATGGACATCAGGTTTTTGAAGGCCGCTCGTACAATCCCCAGATAGTCGATTCCGGTATGAGAATAAAAATTGGAATCTTCGGCCGAGACAAAGGCTTGAATCAGTTTGCGCGGCATTTTGTTGATCGGCACCACGATGCGGCGTTCTAGATAAAATTCTCCAACCAGGGTGCCGTCATCTCCAAAAACCTGTGAGACAATCGGGGGTTTGTAGTCAGCAAGGCGATCAACCTTGGGAAGTTTTGCCATCAGATAAAATACGTACCCGGACACGCCGAGGAGAGCAACAACCGCAAGCGTCACTGTGAACAACAGTGCCATAGATAAAAAGCCTCTGTTTTTAATGGAAAATGGTGTCTTTCTGTGCATTGGGCGAACCTTCCTGTCGGACTGAATGACCGATTCTGAACTGCACCGGCCATTATTTTCTTAAACTATAGCAAAATAACATATCATTTCGGGAATTCAAAGATATTCGAAATACGGATCAGGGCGATTGCTTATAATATTCCATGATACCGAGTAGTTATTTTTGTGTATTAACCCCAATACTGTTCACTTAATTATTTCAATATGACTTTCTATCGTAATTCGCATAGTC
>JABBNX010000091.1 GCA_019352135.1 Pseudomonadota bacterium | reverse complement strand
GCTTGACCAAACTTAAATTCTTCATTTTTCTGTCTTGACAACCGTCAGTACCTTACAAACTCCACCAGCTCTTCCCTGATCGGTACAATCGCGGTCGGCACAACATTTGAGGCCGGTGCACAATGCGCGTCCTGATCATCAAAGAAAATATCGGCACCAAAAGCCTCCAGTACCTCATGTTTACTGACATCACCCAAGAAATGGGCTTCATCGACTCGGACATTCCATTCGTGCAAAGTCCGGATTACACGCTCATGAGCAGGGCCGTTTCGAGCAGTAATCAGTGCTGTCCGAATCGGGGCTTGATCCACAGGAACACCCTTCTGAGCTTTTGAAATTGCACGGAGTAGAGTAGCAAAGGGGCCATCAGGTAAAGGCTTTAAGGCGTTTTCTTTTTCGTGTTTAAGAAACGCTTCGAGACCTTGGCTCTGATAAATGTTTTCAGATTCTGCTGAGAAAAGGACGGCGTCACCATCAAAAGCGATCTTGATTTTCTTCTTGTCGTGACGAGTAACAGGTGTGCTTTTGGAGAATTTATAGATACGGGCGGCTGCAAAACCGGCATTGATGGCACGCTGAACATCCTTTTGATGTGCCGACAAGAACAGATCAACCTTATACGCCCCAAGATATCTAACCAGTGATTCTCCTCCCGTCCATGCTGATCTGGTTATGTCAAGGCCATGATGTTGGATCGATTTTGTTATGCGCAGGCTGGTCGCCGGATTGTTTCTGGAAAGGACTATGACCTCAACCTTTCGCTCTTCTCCTTGTGTATTGAGCGAAAGGATGTTTTTAACGAGACGGAACCCCGTTCCGGGTTTGGAGAAATCATTGATTTTTCCCATCTGATATGATGTGTAGGAATCAAGTCCCTCAGTGTCAAATATTTCATTCTCTTTCTCAAGGTCGAATAGTGCTCTTGATGAAATTCCAATTACCAAAACCTTTGACAGATCATACGGTGGCATATGATTAACCTGCCACTTCTTCAGATGTAAACTTGTCCCACAATGCTGTCTTGAGCCAGTTAGGCTTGGTGTCGGATTTTATATTTACACTTGCAAACGAGACAGAAGGACTCATTTACTTCTCCTGATCCGCTTCTGTCCTGAAGCAACAGGGATCGGCGAAGCAAGCGGCCTGATCACTCTGTAAGAGCCATCTGGGTGAGATTCAATCAGTTTGCCATTGACGGCTTCAACCACATTGCGACCGGAACTCAGCGTCTTGGTGCGGGCCTTTTTCACAGCGTCTTCGGCCAGAAATGGAATGCGCTCTTCCAGTTCACACATTGTCTTTTCATCAAGTCTTTTCATGGGGATCATAATTTGCTTCTTCCCCTTATATCCATTCATAGTGTTATATCCGTTCAGTAACAAACCGCTTGAATTATCAATTCAATTCATGTAATTTTAAATAACAATTGGGGGCCATGTCGGCGTGAGCAGTTCGTGCTTGCCAACTGACATGAGTAACCAGAAACAAGTTAAAGGGGTTCTAGCAAGGTGGACAGTTCGTGGCCGCTGCAGCTAGGGCTCCTTTGTTTTTGTAGTATCTGAGCCAGTCGTAAATTCGAATGGCTCTTTTTATATCGGATTTAAGATTCTGCTTTTCTTTTTCGGTGGTTGAAAGTGCCGATGGATTGGTCGTTAGGACTTCACGTATTAAATTCAGCAATTCCGATGGATCGATATTTTCTTCTTTCAGATACTGGAGCACCTGAAGGCATTTTTCAGACGAATACCGACGCTTCAACGATAAAATTGTTTCATTCCGGTAAGAACTTCCCTCACGGTTTTTCTTGATTGAAGAGGCGAGCAAATCGTCAAAGTTGGATTTAACTACAGATTGGACTTTGTCGGGCACTTCTCCGGCGTACTGGGTAAGATACTTGTTAACGGGAAGAATGCTGTTGGTAGGCAGCAATGTAGGCAGGGAAAGCGTAACAATCTTCTCAACATCAAACCCTCCGTCATCAAAAACCACATCGGAATAAAGTTCTGCAGCCGTAATACCCGCATACCCTACCTGCCCAAATTCCGCCAGCACCCCCACACCAACAACAACTTCCACATCTTCCAGTTTATCGTCTTCAAGATTCATAACACGCATTCTGCCAGTCGGCTTGTTCGTCAATACCAGCTCGTAAATATCCTGCTTCAGCCGCCGTAGCATCGGAGCGCTGTATTTGGCTTGGTTTTCCAGTAGTGCCTGATAAAGCGGTTCATAGTTATTCAAGCGGACACGTGTCATCTCGATTGATTTGCCGCCTTCAAAAGATATGCTGTGGGTGGAAATTCCTTCAGTATCTCCTGCCTTAGCTCGCACTACAAAAATGAGACGCTCCTTAATTTTTTCGAGATTTTCAGCAGACAGGCATTTGACGATTGATTTCAGGATGCTTTCAATATTGGGATCATTGATAGAGTATCCGATGAAAACGATTGGATGTTCGAGAAAAATCGTCAGGATTTTTGCAGCCAGATAGGCGTTCTTTTCTGTAAAATCGGTATAATCGGCTTCGTTGATGACGATGGATTCCGGCTTGGTGTAGCAGCCATGTATTTTGTAAATTTCGGAAACACCGTGCAGGGTGGAAAAGAGCAGTTCTTCCTGACCGATATATTTCGTGTAGCTGGGGAACAGGTCCTCGATGAAGCTGTCGTAATTGGTCGTCAACACCCCGCCGATGCTGCGCATTTCCAGCTTCTTGAACAGTTCAATTTCAGTCGCATACTCGGCGTCATGCACCATGCTCTTGTCGCGCATATGGCGGGCAATTTCAATCTTTAACGGAGAGACAGAGCGGCTGATCTCGGCTGCCGATTGCTCCCTGCTTTCTCTGAATTGCTCATCCCTGAACCAGCGCACATTGAAATCCCGCTCGATCAGTTCCGCCACCTTCGGCAACAATCCGTCCTTGCACTCCAGCCCCTTTGCCTGCTGTTCATACATCTCATAAGCAAACTCATTGTCTGTCGCCAGCCGGGCAAATTTACGAAGCAAACCTTTCCAGTTTTCCAGGCCGAGATAGCGGATTGAAATGCCGGAACCGACAAACAGCATCGGCAGATGGTCAGTTTTTTTCAAGAGCCTCAGAATCGTATTTTTCATGGTAACTCCAGTAAAAAAGCCTTTGGGACAGCTATCGTCTCAGATCAACTCACCTTCACCTGGCCGTTCATGAGCATGGGGAGGAGCCAGTCGCGTAGGGAGGAAAGGTGTTGGTTTTCGGTATCCAGGTTGTAGATTCGCTTTAGAATTGGTTTGATAATAGTAGAAAAGTCATTTATCAAGCTAGAGTCGTGGTATGGCAATTTAAAGGTTTTCAACACACCATGCCGAATACCTTTGTGGATACTCCCATAGGACTGATTCTTTGTGAAAGCCTTCATTTCTGAGCTGGATAAAAGCGTTAAGAGAAATTCTGAAGATACTTTTTTGTAATTTGGCCGGATAGTAAATACTGATTCGTTTATGTTCCAGTTAATAGGTTTCTCTTGGATTAAATATGTCATACCAACAGGCTCGATGCTTGTGAATAAAATGTCACCGGGCCTTAATTCAGAACGCTTATCAATAATTTTTAAAGCCTCGTCATTTATCCGGTCGCACTTATCATCAAGTACAATTTTGCCGTTTTGTATATTCTTAATTGTTATATAGTAGTTTTCGCCAGAACCAAGCTTGAAATTATCTCGTGGGTTCAATCCTGTACCGCTGTAGCTAATAATGTCCGATAGTTGGCAGCTATCCCATCCCTCCGGAATCTCCCGTTTCAGCTCCTCATTCCAGACCATCTTCCCGCCGCTGGATTTGTAGGGCTTGCTGTTTTTGTCGGGAAAATCAAACTGCACAAACCAGTAGTCGTACAGCGTTTTTGCCATGGTTTCCAACTCGGCATTGATACGGTTGTTGAGTGTAATTTTTGCGTCGAGAGCGGAGAGAACGGCGGCGATATTTTTTTGTTCTTTTAAAAGTGGAAATCCAAATTCAACCTGTTTGAGTCCAACGCCAGTAAGATGTTTGATAGTTGAGCCGATAAAATGTTTTCTAAGCTCTCCATTTCTGCCAGCCAGCAAGAATCTATAATAGACAAATTCCTTACTGTACTTCTCATTGATACGCACTCTGTGAAGCGCTTTCTGGATTTTCATGCTTGGGACTTCATTCTTCCAGATTGCACAACGGCCTGGTTCTCCTCCCTCGCAAACAACAAGATCACCATGCTGCAATCCATAGCGTTCACTCTCACTTTTTTCAAAACGCATTTTGCTAAGATTTTTAAAATCAAATGCACCCCAGCGAACATTGATGTTAGCTAGATAAGGTTGGAGTTCCCCCTTGTTTTTGCTCTTGTCCAACATTTTACCGAGACACATATCGGAAATATCATCAAGTTTTTTTATTTCCCACTTACTCATACTTCAACCCCGCCAACTGCTTCTTGATCTCCTTTTCCAGCTCTTTCGACTCCCCGAAAAGTTGCTCAAGATTTTTACTGTATCCCGCAATTTTCTGCTCAAACTCAGTTGGCGTAATATCGGTGTACTCAATCTTCACATCAAAATACCGCCCCGCGCTCAGGGAATAGTTCTTCTCCTTGATCTGATCATAGGAAACCACCACAGTGAAATCTTCTACCGTCTTGTGGGCATTGAACGTCTTGATGATCAGCTCTTCTTCTTCATGCGAAAGCAATGTCTTCTGATTTTTCCCATCCTTGACGGTTGTTCCCATTTTTGAGGCGTCCATCAGGACGATATCTCCCTTAGAATTGGCCTTGTCCAGAAACAGCACAGAAACATTGGTGCCGGTAGTTGCGAAGATATTGCTCGGCATGGAGACCACGCCACGGAGCATCTTTTCCGTTACCAGCTTTTCCCTTATCTTCCTTTCAATGCCACTTTGAGCGGTAATAAAACCGGTGGGGACAACAATGGCGGCTTTCCCCTTGGCGGAGAGCGAATACATGATGTGCTGGATAAAGAGCAGGTAGATCGCCATCTTGTCCGGGCTTTTCGGCGTAATATTGGGAATCCCGGCAAAAAAGCGCTTCTGGTTCTGCTTGGTGTCCAGGGCGTTACGGAAATCGCTGAAATCCAGCTTGAATGGGGGATTGGAAACAACGTAGTCAAAGGACATCAACTTGTCACCCGACTTATGGTATGGCTCTTTTAATGTATTGCCCTGAATGATGTTCTGAATGGAGTGGACCAGATTGTTCAAAATCAGGTTAAGACGCAGCATGCTTGATGACTTTTGGGAAATATCCTGGGAGTAGATGGTGCAGCGATCCTCGCCGATGGCGTGGGCAATATTCATAAGCAATGTGCCGGAACCTGCCGAAGGATCGTAACAGGTGACATTGCTCACCGGTTTGTCCACCAGGATGGACGCCATGATTTTGGCTACGGCATGGGGGGTGTAGTATTCGGCATATTTGCCGCCGCCATCCTTGTTGTAATCCTTGATCAGGTACTCAAAAATTGTTGAGAAAAAGTCGAACTTCTGGTGAAAGATCTTCTCAAAACTGAAATTCACCAACTGGTTGATAAGAGCGCGGCAGAAGTCATCACGCCGGGAGCTGTCGGTGATGAAGTCGGAAAGCTTATCGAAGAGGGCGGTTTTTGAACCGGTGTCGGTCTTTACTGAAAAAATTTCATTATTTAAAATGGCAATATCACGCAAGGTATCATCAAAGAGCTTGGCAAACTCTCCCTCGTTCTGCCGGTTGTGCAGCTGAGAGAGGAAATGTTCTCGCTTCAGCCTGGCGCTGTCCGCGCTCATGCGAAGAAGCAGCTTTTCGTACTGCTTATCCGAATAGCTGGCTATCTCCTGTTCCCAATTGACTGATTTTTTCAGCTTCGGCTCCAGCTCCTTCACCTCAAAGCCGAACTTGTCGTTCATGAATTTATAGAGAAACACCTGGGTAATGATTTTGAATTCATTGCCGTCGTTTCCTAAGCCGTACGAGGCGCACACCCCTTTCAGGTTATCGATCAGCTCCTTCGTTTTTGCTGTAAAATTCTGTACTACCACGCAGACACTCCCCGGTATTCTCTAATGTACTCCCGCACCACGCAGCTATTGATGTATCTGGCTGTTTCCGCGTCAAGTTCAATCCTGGCCTTCTTTTCAAACCCGCCGATGACCATCGGCATGAGCAGACTGTTGAAATAGCCTTCATTCTCAAGCACTTTGCTGTTCATCAGCACCTTGTCGTCGGTCAGCTTTTTAATGTCGATCAAGGTGTCGTATATTGCGCTTTCCCGTTTCGTAACCGTCCCGTTTTCCACTATCCGCTTATGGATGCGGGCATATTTTGTATCGTTGTCATACTTGGCTTTCAGCAGATTGTTCTTGCGATTAAGCTCCGTCACTTTATCAAAAATCTGCTGCAACGAGCCGATATTCTGCTTCATTTCTTCCTGTGTAATTTCATCGAGATTCTTTTTGGCGAAGAGTCGTTTCAACTCTTCGTATAACGATACAAACACAGGATCATTCTGATCAAAATTACTCCCAAGCGCCTCCCTGGTTTTACGGAGGGTATCCTTGAGTTGGTCGGCAATAATCAACTCTTCTTCCGAAACCTTGCGGAACATGAAAAGCACATTTTCCAACGCCACATTGAGCAGATTGGTCGTATCGACGCTGTTCTGCACCGATTCTTTCAGGTTCAACAGCTCCAGATGCCTGACGGTCTCATTATAGAGCTGATTCAGCTTCTTGAAATCAATCCGCTCCAAAAGTTCGAAATGCCCCAACATACGGATTATGTTGTAAAGGTTTTTGGCATTCTCCAGCGCCTTTTTGATTTCCAGAACCGTTTTGCGGTCTTCTATCTGGCTGATCTGCTGGGAGAATATCTCTGCGTTATGTAAATCGTAGTGGAAAAGCTTTTCTTTTATGTCGCGGATTTCTTCATCAATCTCTTCCTTTGACTTGAACAGATTGGAATAGGTCTGCATTTCATCGCCCAGTTCCGCCTGCAGCTCCTCGAAGTATGCCTTGTTGGTCTCGTCAAACTCCTTGCGGATGTCGGCAAAATCAACAACAAAGCCGAAACGGAACTTTTTATAGGGGCGATTGACGCGGGTGAGGGTTTGCAGCAGGTTGTGGTCCTTGATCAAGCGGCCAAGGTAGAGCTTTTTGAGCCGCTTGGCATCAAAGCCGGTCAGGAGCATGTTATAGACGAAGAGGAGATCAATGTTTCCGGCTTTAAACTCTTCCACGTTACTCTTAAGCTCATCTTTTGTTCCTGAATTATACAAAATCAAGGAAGCTGTCAGGTTACATTTTCGGTTTTTCTGATACTCACTGATTTCAATTACCGGTTCGGCGGCTTTAAGGTATTCGATAGGATGATCCGCAACCGCAGCTTGATTGGGGTTGTAGTTACGGGTAAATATTTCGAACAATTTCCGGGCCTGCTCGGCGCTGTCACAGACCACCATGCCGCCTATGGTCTGATCTCCCAGGCGAATTCTGCTATTGACGAAATCCTGAACAATGTAGTCGAGCATCGGTTCAACGAATTTTTCGTGGGCAAAGATAATCCGTTTATCCACATCACCCTTGAGGATTTCCACCTCTTTCAAGGCCTTTTCAAGTTGGATTTTATAGTTGGTTTCGATCCCCTCACGAATTAACCGCAGGGTATAACCATCGGCAATGGAGGCGTTGTAATAATATTTGTGGATATAGTCACCGAAAACATCCCGCGAACGTCTGTCGGACAGAATCAATGGGGTGCCGGTCAGGCCGATAAGAATGGCGTTGCGGTCGGAATTGAACAGGTTGGCCAGAAAACTACCGTTAGGGTTATAACTCCGGTGAACTTCGTCAAGGAAATATACCCGCTGGATAGATATGTCGTAATCCTGAGCTTGCAGCAGGTTAGTGTCATCCTGAAACTTCTGGATGTTGACAACCGTAACCTCCCGTTTGCCGGACAGATTGTGAATCGCCTTTTGCAAGCGGAAACTTTTGAGAAGTTCTTCTTTGGAGTTTACGGTATGTACCACCAAACCCCTGATGGTAAACTCCCGCTTGGCCTGATTCATCAAATCAATGCGGTCAACAATGAAATAGAATTTGGGAATGATTTCCTGTTGCTGGAAATAATCTGTCAGAAAGTGGATGTTGTAATAAGCAAGGGCGGTTTTTCCGCTCCCCTGAGTGTGCCAGATAATGCCTTTTTTTGTGCCGCCAGCGATTTTCTGCTGAATTGCCTTGGTGGCAAACAGTTGCGGATAGCGCATTATCTGCTTCTCAACCCCTTTGGTCTCCTGCGCATAGGCAAAGCCGAACTGCAACAACATCGCAAGACGCTCTTGGCAGAATAGTGATGTCAACAGCCTGTTTGTGGGGGTAGCGGGTTCTTTGTTGGTGATAAACTCCGGTGAATATTTGATTGCAGCTAGATTGTTGTCCTTCAGGACAAAGTTCTCTCTGTCATCATCTTCCAGTGTAAGCAGTTGTGACAGATCTAACTCTTCTTCTTCTCGAAAACAGTTGAAGCTTACATCGCCGTAGGAAGTTGAAGAGTAAAAGGCGCCTTGAACCGGCTCTATGGATTCCTGGTCATATTCCATGTTGTTGGAGAAGACCAGTAGTTGAGAAATATTGATAAATTTCCTGAACTTCTTGTTGCGGAACCGGGCATTCATCCGGTCACGTTCCGCCATGATTCCTTCGTGATTGTTCGGTTTTTTTACTTCAATGAAGGCAAGTGGCATTCCATTCACAAGCAGCGTAATGTCAGGCCTGAACTCATCATCACCGTTTTTACAGGTCAACTCTGTTACAACGTGAAAACTGTTATTGCTGAAATCCTTGAAGTCGATCAACTTCACGCCCGAACGGGCAGTGAGCATCCGATAAAAAGCTTCGCCCAGATCTTCATTATCCAAAGCCAGTGAGATATCTTCCTGCAACCGCTTAATTGAGCTCTCTTCCAGATCAGGATTTATTCGTCTTACGCTTTCTGAAAACAGGTTAGTGAAAATATTGATGTTCTCATCGTGGGGTATTGAAGATAGCGAGAGATACTTATAGCCCAAACGGCATAAATGCAAGATTGCCGGTATTTTCACTCTGGTATTTTCATTGAAGCTCATGGGGTGTGATCCTTTATCTAATAATGATGATCGGTTTTACAGCGACGGCCGACGGCTAAGAAGGTGTGCGGTTTAACTGCATCGGCACTTGGTGTAGGCCCATAATTCACTATATTCTCCAGGCGTGATGAACCTATAAGAGGAGATCACCGTCTCCTTCAATTCAGAGGTTAATTTTTAGTTCAATGAGTTTCGGTTTCTTGAATTTGCTCATTGTTTATCGCAGGTTTTCTAGGATTTAAGATGTGTGTTTTTTTATCAGAATTAAGGTGGAATAGCCACTTTAAAGACTTTTTGTTAACGAAGGCCGGTAACCAAATATTTCTTCACAAGTTCCACCGGATGATACGACAGTTTTGCGTTTCTAAGTCCCATATCACCCAGATCCTGCTCACGGTTAAGGTAGCGGCACTCCTGAAACAACAGCCTTGCAAATTCACGGTTCACAAGTTGGTACAACCCCTCTTTAAACGGATCTGCTTTTTCGAAATGGCATACTGCGGTATCGTTGTTAAGGCGTTCGCCAAGGGCAAAAGCTGCCACGCTGTCATTCACAATCACGACGACCCCTTCAAGGCCGAGCGGTACTGCGCAACGCAACGCTTCATACGTGGCTTCCATCTCCATACGAAGCGAACTCCCGATCTCATCGAAAGTACTCTGAGCCAATTTGTCCAATACATTCAGGCAGCCATCAAGATACTGTCCGGAATAGATGGCGACGCTGTAGTCATGACGGCTGGTAAAATAGCTGATCCGATTTTTTTTCTTGTGAAAACGGCCCCCCGGCAATGCTGCCAGTTCTTCACGAAGGTAGAGATAGTCGTGCGAGTCGCGTAATTCGGTAATATATAGAGTGTTTTCTGTAAGATATCTGGCGGCAAACTGATCATCAGCGCCGTACAATGTCTGGCCATCAGCAAACATAGTTTTAAGAGCTTCTGCAACATCTCCTCCGAGCGGCGGCAAGAAATATTTTGATCCGTCATATCCCTTGCCCAGCACGACGATTGAATCGGCGGCCGTCGTCAGCTTATACTCGTGTGCAGTTCGGAACAGGTAGAGACCGGCAAAAGTCAGTTCTGAAATGTGCGGCTGAATCTCTGTACATAACCGGTCGAGGAGCGGTTTATCGCTTATTAAAAGCGCTCGCGACTCAGGATACGGAGGAATTTTCATTTGAGTTCTCCGTGAATTACTGTAATGTTTTTAGTTTGTCATCTTATCAGAAACCTATCATGGAGGGAATTGTAATGGCAATTTCTATGAAAATCGCTAGCCAAATATCCAAATCGTCCTGGATTCGCAAGATGTTTGAAGAGGGGGAACGTTTGCGCCAGGAGTTTGGTGCCGATAAGATTTATGATTTTACCCTTGGCAACCCTGATGTAGAGCCACCCGAATCCTTCAGCCGTGAATTGCGGGAACTGGCACTGAAACCGCTGCCGGGGATGCATCGCTACATGAATAATGCCGGATATGCCGAAACACGGAGTGCGGTGGCAGAAAAGATTTCGAAGGATTCAGGTCTGACCGTCCCGGCAGACAATATTATCATGACCTGTGGAGCGGGCGGTGCTCTCAATGTGGTGCTTAAGACCATTCTGAATCCGGGGGAAGAGGTTATTATTCTGGCTCCTTTTTTTGTCGAGTATAAATTCTATATCGACAACCATGGCGGTGTTCCGGTTGAGGTCTGGACGAACCGAGACACATTCCAGCTTGATATCGATGCCATTGAAAAAGCGATCACGACCAAAACCCGTGCCATCATCATCTGCACTCCCAATAATCCGACCGGAGTAATTTATCCGGCGGCGAGCTTGAAGCTCCTCGGAGATGTCCTGAAACAAATACATGAACGGACCGGACATCTGATCTACGTCATATCCGATGAGCCGTACGCACGGATCGCTTTTGACGGCCAGCATGTGCCGAATATTTTCCCGCTGGGGGAAAGCTCGATCATCGTCACGTCACACAGTAAAGATCTGGCCCTCCCTGGTGAGCGGATCGGCTATCTGGCTGCCAATCCCCGCATGGCAACAGCCGGGCAGTTTATGGAGGGGGCGGTCTTCAGTAATCGCGTCCTCGGTTTTGTCAACGCCCCGGCGCTGATGCAGCGATTGGTGGCCAAGCTGCAGCATGAATCGGTAGATATTGCCGCGTATCAGGCGAAGCGGGACCTGCTCGTGAACGAGTTGTCAGGGATGGGTTTCAGTATGGTCAAGCCGGATGGCGCCTTTTACATCTTTCCAAAATCGCCGTTGGCTGATGATGTAGAGTTCGTCAAGTTGGCCCAGAAACATCACATTCTGCTTGTCCCTGGCGCCGGTTTCGGTGCCCCCGGTTTCTTCCGGATCGCCTACTGTTTTGATATCGGCATGATTGAGCGGAGCCTGCCCGCCTGGCGGGCACTTGCGAAAGAGGTCGGGTTGAAGGGGTGAAAAAACGGGCGGAGGAACAGGCTACTTGTCCTGCTTCTCCGCTTTATTTTGCAGAAATTCGATAAAATCGATCGAACGGTGAACGAAGCGGAGATTAAAGCGGCTTTCGTACAGCAATGCCGCAGACGCTGCAAAGAGAAAAAGCCCGCCGCTGAGGGCTAATACCGTCGGAATCCAGGCTTGTTCGGCACTGCCGTACGCAACAGTAACGGCTATTGCCAAGCTTGAAGCTACAAAGAGTAACGTCGCGGTGTACAGGGATACCATCGCCTTGTGGACCAGCATTGCCCGCCGTCTCTGCAGCTCAATCTGTCCGTGAAGATGTTCCATCCGTTCTTCCGGGTGCGAAATATTCCCCGTTATTATCGCCTCCACTTCGCCTTTCATGACATTTACCCGGTCAAAGATACGTCCCAAGCGCGCTGACGTAGAAAATATCAGCGTTCCACACGCCGATATCAGAACCGCCGGAGTAATCATCGAGGTAAGAATCTGTGCGCTGCCGAGCGCTTCCAGAAGCTCTTTTTCATGTCCCATCATAGTTGTATCCTCGAAATACCCGAATACCGTGAGCACCCTGAATCAGATAATCAGCTTCAACTCTTCAATCAAATCTGCCAGAACATCATACCCTTTTTGCCAAAATCCGCTGTCGGTGATGTCGATGCCGGCAAGACGGGCGGTATCGGCCGGTGAAAGCGCGCCGCCCGATTCCAGCAGGGCGTGGTACCCCGGCTTGAATGACTCTCCCTCTTCGCGATACTTCTGAAAGAGCGCCAGTACCAGCAGCTCGGCAAATGTGTAGGAGTAGCAGTAGAAACGGCTGTGAATAAAGTGGCTGATGTAACTCCATCCCCAGCGATAGGCGGGAATCATTTCGACAGAATCGCCGTACAGCTTGCCGTTTTCCTCCAGCCATATTTCCGCAATGCGGTCATTCGAGAGGAGTCCTCCTGCGCGCTCATTGTGCAGGCGCAGCTCAAAGCGCGTCAACACGGTCTGGCGGAAGGTAGTGGCAATGATATCTTCAATCTTGGCGCAGAGCAGCGATTTACGCACGACCGGATCCTGTTCGTTATCGAGCAGTCTGCGGGTCAGCAGCATTTCGCCGAAAACCGAGGCGGTCTCGGCAAGGGGGAGCGGGGCATGGTAATTCAACAGGCTCTGCTTCTGGGAAATTACAAAGTGCAGGCCGTGTCCCGCTTCATGGGCGATGGTGGCCAGGTCGCGCAGTGTGCCGGTGAAGTTCAGCAGCAGGAACGGCGGTACAACAGGCGATATCCCCATGGCGAAGGCTCCCCCCGATTTCCCGGTACGGGGGAGCACGTCAACACGCCGCTCGGTAAAAAACGCATCGACAATGGTGCCAAATTCGGGGTCGTACTCCCGGTATGAATCGACGACCACATTCCGGGCCTCCTCAAAGGTATAGCTCCGTTCCGCTTCTGCAACCGGAGCGTACACATCGCAATTGCGCAGTTTATCCACCTTGAGCATTCCGGCCTTGATGCGGAAATACTCCTGGGCAAGGCCGTAATTGGCTTCGGTTACGCACATCAGGTGCTCAACGGCTTCGTCAGGAATTTCATTGCCGATATTGGTCGGCTGGATCGGCGTACTGTAGTTGCGTAATTCCATCTCCTGACCATGATCGAGGGCCATGTTATTGAAGACCGAGTTGTAGACGATGCCGTGCTCGCCGTGTCGTTCCAGGAAGGTTGTCATCGCCCGGAAACGGACATCGGGTGAGGTGTGATGGAGGAGAGAAAGCAGCTCTTCACCGGTAAACTCCCGCTGTTCGCCATCCAGTTCCATCTGATAGCTGAATGACGCAGAAAGTTCATCGAACAATTTGGTAAAGGCGCGAACTCCGGTCAGATCCTTGCGGGTCAGGAGCCGTTCCTCGTTCTCTTTAAGGGTATGGGGGCGGAATTTACGCATCCCTTCGAGGAAATGGAGGTAAGGGGCCGCACCGGGGAATGCCCGGAATGATGCAAAGCGTTCATCGTTCAACTCCATCAGCTCCAGGTCGAAAAAGAGCAACTGCTGGGACAGTCGGCTCCCCAGCTCGGAACAGCGCTGGGAAAGGGCCCGGTAGGTCTCATTCCCCGAGTCGTCAGCGAACAGCAGATGGGCATAGCAGAACGGCTTGGACATGCGGGTCTGGAACGCTTCGTACTCACAAATTGCAGCCAGAAGAGCCGCATTGTCCAGAGAAGCTGTTTTCTCGAAATAGCTGTTGCGAAAATCGGCTGCCAGTTGCTCAAACGAACCAAGGTCGGCTTCCAGTTCAGGCGAATCGGGGGCAGGGTAGAGCAGGGCGGTGTTCCATGTCAGATCTGTGTGCGGCATTATGGTCGGTCTCCGGATCAATAAAGTAGTATCTTTAACCTATACACCGTATCTATGGAAGGCGTCAAGGCAGGCTCGCGTGGCAACACCAAGAAGATGCTAAACCAGTCACAGGTTTTAAGGCCCCGGTTCTTATGCTTCGTAAGTGCAAAGATCAGCGTCAATACATCAACACATTTCTCTCTGTGACATTTTGAACCGAGAACGGTATATTGGCTCTCATTTGAATATCAGAACAAAGGAGATTCACAATGAACAATTATATCCTCTATCTGCTGATGCTCTGCTGCGGAATTATGATAGCCGTCCAGCCTTCCATCAATGCCCGTTTGGCCCGGTTTGTCGGCGTGCTGGAAAGCT